>JBFXKR010000283.1:0-3581 GCA_050173595.1 Candidatus Berkiella sp. | reverse complement strand
GCCTCAACATCAGCAGCCTCAACATCAGCAGCCTCAACATCAGCAGCCTCAACATCAGCAGCCTCAACATCAGCAGCCTCAACATCAGCAGCCTCAACATCAGCAGCCTCAACATCAGCAGCCTCAATATCAGCAGCCTCAAAAACAACAGCAACATCAGAAATTACCAAGCAATAACAATCTTAATGAAAGCTACGGGAATTTTGATGAAATCGCCAAGCTGATGGAATCTCATGAAACTGCCGCTCACAAGGAGTCTGCTAAAGCTTCAGATGCTCACTCTCGATATCATTTAAGATCAGAAGTAGAAAAATCAAAAAGAAATCAAGGCCAACCAATTACAACACCTGGACAAAAGAAACCGAAATAAATCAATCTCTCGATTTTTTGAAAAATCCTTTACGCTCAAACCTTAACAAAAGCGTTTGCAAAATAAAAAATATTGCACGCCGCTAAGGTAATCGCCACACTCCACGTCCCTGCCATACCAAGAACACGCCCGCGCGATCTGCCAGTACTATGGCTTATGCCATAAATATGATAGCTGCGCGCCAATACTAAAATAACACCTAGCGTATGCAACACCCACGGCATCAATTGCTGACTTTCAGCACAAGCAAATAAAATCAAAGTGATGGGTACCCATTCAGTTGCATTACCATGGATACGTATCGCTTGAATTAACTCAGGATGTCCGCCATCTTTTAAACCAACGCGATATTTAACACGCAGCCTAACCACACGATAGCCTAAGCCAATAATAATGAACGCAAGTATAGAAGCATAAAGCCCTGTGATGTGCAGCATGATTATTCCTTAAATGTAAATTCAATACAGGCGCCATCATTAAATTGCGCTTTGTATACTCCCTGTTTCGCTGGAACAACACCGCCTAATGCGCCAGTAATCAATAAATTGTCTTTTTCAATTGTCCAACCATGCGCCAACACCTGATTCACCAGCCAACGTAATGCTTCCCATTGATCGCCCATGGCATCTACACCTTGCCCTTGATTCACAATCAATCCATTTCGCATCAAACTCACGGTAATTGCGTTGATGTCTTCGCCATACCAATTAATATCTGTTCGAACAATATATCCCGTTGAAGCTGTATTCGCGGCCACTAAATCAGGCGCAGTGATGGGCTTATGCTCAAAACCCACATCTGGTAACTCAATCACTGGCACGACCTGTGCGATGTAGGCTTTTAGCTCTGAAGCAGAATTCACAGGCTGCTTAATTGCTTTTTTGGTGATAAACCCTAGCTCAGTTTCAACTAGCAAATCATGAAAATCAGATAATGGGATAACTTCTTTATTTGAAAAATTGCCGCTTTTGAGCAAAACCCCAAAGATGGGTCTATTGATATGAAATTGCGCTTGCGACTCAGCATTGGTTAACCCTGCTTTAAACCCTGCTATATGGTCCTTGTGAAGGCGATCTTTGACATAAGCTGCTTGTATCTCATAAGCATGAGACATATCAATATTGGTCTGACGTGATACGTTAGGTAAAAGTTGATGATTGTTATGAGCTTGAAAAAGCTTTTCGCTCAGCTCCTTGGTGTCATTTGCCATCGTACATCGGCACACCAAGCACATCGACACTATTAATGTCTTTAAAAACAAAGACTTACGCATTTTCCCCTTCCTATGTCTTGGCATGCTTTGTAAAAAGCCTACAAAGATAGGGCACAAATTTAGATAAAAGTAACCGATTGAACTTTGTCTTTAGCAATTAAGTCAAAAGACATATATAGAATGCGTTGCACAATAGGTGATTTAAGGCAAAACCGCAATTTATATATTTTAGTGTAATTACCCCTATGAGGATACAGTTTGTGTCGACAATTGGTACTTCTACAAATGATAGAAAACGGCATTTAAAAACATTACAAGAAAAGTCGTTTGAAATTGCAGCTGGCGATGTTGTTGGAGGGCTCATTTATGTCATGGACAAGCCTTTAGGGATAGAAGAAGGCATGATAGGGATGAGTATCGATAGCCCAGGCTATCGAAGGTATTTAAACATATTAGTCTCTGATCTTGATGATAAAAGAAAGAAGCAGAGCTCACACCAAAACAAAGCACTGCAGGCAAAATATAATCAATTGATAAAAGATCCTGCTTTTGATTTTGCATCTTTAGATGAAGCAACAAAAAATGTGATCATCGATTTGTTCTTGCACCATCCCAATATCGCACGTTATTTAGCAAGCTTAGAGGATGATGAAAAACAACGCGTTCAAGCTATACAACATAAGTATTTAAACATCGACCCCAACGAACCGATGCACAAAATTATGCCTGTCCCTTTTATGGAAAATGTTAGAAAGTTTTTTAGCCTAAGAATGCATGAAATAACAACCAAGCATTATGCCAATGAAGGAATGGGCGGCTTGCTCTTTGGCGAATATAAACAACATTGTGGTGTTGTTGATGGGGACCACTTTAGTGCCCAAATTAAAAAGCTCATGCATGCCAATCAAGATACCGCCATCAACGATGTTTACATGGTAAAACAAGATGGTAAATTAGGGCCATTTCATGGCACAGGGCCTGGGTTTAGTAAAATTTTAAAAACTTCCACTGGTAAAAAATTGCAAGCTAACTTTACTTTCCCAAGAATACTTTCAATTGTATTGCCTGTTTATAGCTTAGCTCAACTTGGTGTCCGTCGACTTGGCTATTTAATTAAAAATGATCCCATCTCCGTGAATAGTGAAGCCATCGCAGAAACAATGGCAACAAAGCTTGCCGCTAATCGTGGCTGTGAAGCACAACAAATTGAAACCTTAAAAGGCACCTATGAAGATGGTAGCCCTAAAGTTACGACTCTTGTTACCTGGACTCCAGGTTGCAAAGATTTTAGCAGCTCTGAAAAAGTCATGGGAAATAAAAGCTCCCAAGATGGTCTGCTTGTCGCACAAACTGCAAATGGCGAAACCATCAAAAGAGATAAAGAGGGAAACCTATAGTATCGACAAAAAGTAATGCATAAAGATAAATTATTAGGTTACGATTACTACAAAAATGGTAAAAGGGTTGATACGGTAGATGCTAAAAATGCTGCGAAAGCTTATGAAAATGCCTTTGCGATTGCTGAAGATAGAATCGATGGTTTAGGCGAGTCACTTGCCACTTTAATTGCACAAGGCGATAGAGATGCAATTGGCAAAAAAGGACAAAACAAAGCCTTTTTACCAACAGAAAATGGTCGATTTAAGTTTTATGGCATTGACTTTGGTAAGGCTTATAGAAGCAAAAATCCCATCCTTGCTTCTTTGAAAGATGACTTTTCATTTAAAAGTCCAACGGCAGCAGTTGGCGATGTCTATTTTAGCAACTACTCTATTCTTTATGACAATCCTTTGCGAGACAAAATGAAGGGGATCTATTTGCTTGCAGCCTTAAGAGGCAAATTGACCGACCCACAAAAAGAACAAATTGCAAAAGAGTTCGAAGAAAAAGACCCCAAAGATCCACACTTTGCTCAAAAACTTCGCAACATGCCCAAACCTGGCGAAAGCCCAGAAGAGATCATTAACATTGAAATTAAAAAATACCAAGATGAAAAAG
>JBFXKR010000282.1:0-3587 GCA_050173595.1 Candidatus Berkiella sp. | reverse complement strand
CGAAATAACATACCAAAAAGGGCTCCGTTTTGGTTACCTGCCCCAAGAGCCGCAACTCGATCTGAATAAAGACGTCAGAGGCAACATCGAAGATGGGGTGCGTGAAACCAAAGATCTGTTGCTGCGCTTTGATGAAATCAGCGCAAAGTTTGCCGAGCCCATGTCCGATGAGCAAATGCAAGCACTCTTGGAAGAACAAGGCAAGCTGCAAGATAAAATTGATGCCATCGGTGCTTGGGAATTAGATAGAAAATTAGAAATTGCTGCTGATGCATTGCGCTTACCACCCTGGGATGCCAATGTGAGCAATTTATCGGGCGGTGAAAAACGTCGCGTTGCTTTATGTAAGTTATTATTGTCAGCGCCTGATGTATTATTACTCGACGAGCCAACCAACCATTTAGATGCTGAAAGTGTGGCTTGGCTTGAGCAATACCTCAAAGAATTTCCTGGCACCGTTATCGCTGTTACCCATGATAGATACTTCCTGGATAATGTCGCAGGTTGGATATTGGAGCTTGACCGAGGACGCGGTATTCCTTTTGAAGGCAACTACAGCAACTGGTTAGAAGAAAAAGAAAAGCGACTTGAGCAAGAAAAACGCCAAGAAGCAGCTCATCAACGCACCGTACAAGCTGAGTTAGAGTGGGTGCGAACCAATCCTAAAGGACGCCGTAAAAAGAACAAAGCCCGTGTGGCCAATTTTGAAGAGCTTAATTCCAAAGAATTCCAACAACGCAACGAAACCCAAGAACTTTACATTCCACCTGGACCACGTTTAGGGGAAAATGTATTGCAATTAAACCATGTTTCCAAAGCAATGGGCGGTAGAATGCTCATTGAAAACCTTTCTATCAATGTCCCACGTGGCGCTATCGTGGGCATTATTGGGCCAAACGGTGCTGGTAAAACAACCTTGTTTAGAATGATCACCGGTCAAGAAAAGCCTGATCACGGCGAGGTTGCCGTCGGCGACACGGTTAAGTTTGCGTATGTTGATCAATCTCGTGACAATTTGAATGATAAAAATTCTGTGTGGCAAGAAATATCAGATGGTTTAGATCAAATTTCAGTTGGCCAATTCTCCATGCCCTCTCGCGCCTATGTAGGCCGCTTTAACTTTAAAGGCACTGATCAACAAAAAATCATTGGCGCTTTATCCGGTGGTGAGCGAAACCGTGTGCACTTAGCCAAAGTGATTCGCAGCGGTGGTAATGTGTTATTACTTGACGAGCCCACCAACGACTTAGACGTTGAAACCTTACGCGCTTTAGAAGAAGGCTTATTAAGCTTCCCAGGTTGCGTATTGGTTATTTCGCATGATAGATGGTTCTTAGATCGCGTTGCCACACATATCCTCGCTTTTGAAGGGGAAAGTGAAGCAAAATGGTTTGAAGGCAGTTACAGTGAATATGAAAAAGATTTACTGGCGCGCTTAGGCACTGATGCGATACAACCACATCGTATTAAATACAAACGCTTAGAAGAAGTTTAAAAACATGCGCGCAACAACAAAGCTGTTGCGCGCAGTCCCTTAAAAACAAGTCTTGGAATCCATCGCTATCAGCTCGAAATGGTAAAAGCAAGTGTCGGACTCTTGCGTCATTGCGAACCTTTGCAACGCAAAGGTGTGGCAATCCAGTCTCTTTAATCTTTAAACCTGGCTCAACTTAAATATCATCTACATAATTGTATAGACAATTTTTTGAGAAGGTTTTTTAGATGATTGATTTTGCGTGCTTTGTTCATCTTTTTTTCGTTGTGAGAAAACAACTGGCTTGCTTCTCGCTTTTTGTGGTGATGAATCTAAGGCACCAAGCACATCTAGCTCATCATGGTAAGGCATCGCACCCATGGCAAAAGCTCTCAATAAATTCAATATAGATAGTCCTGCACCTGATTCTGATTCACAAGGCAAGTTTTCATCATCACTGTATGCTTGAGTCGTTTGATGAGGATGATCATTTTCTGCTTGAGCAGGTTCTTTTGCGATTTGCTCATCATTTGCAACCGCAGGCACATCCTCTGATGGATCTTGTTTTGGTTCTGACGCCTCAGGCTGTAATAAACAAAAATCATTGGCTGATAATCTTGGATCAAGTGACGCAGTCTCTTTTATGAGTGTTTCTTTGCAGCGTTGCATTTCTTCTTGATTAACAGACTCAAGCGTAGGGAATGCATCCGTTAAAGCACCAATATGAACATCACTTGATTTTGAATGCAGTTGGGCAAAAAAGAGATTAATTTCATCTTCAGTAGCTGGGAAATGATTATTATCCGCATACCAGCAAATCAAAGCAGATAACAATTCCATTTTAATCACATGATCCTTTTGATTATACTGAATTTTGCACATATTTTCTCTGATAGTAGTGGCCGAAATATTATCAAGTTGCTGCCCTAAACTTCCATTTGGCTTTCTTCTAACTTTCTTAATATAATCGAAAATTCTTTCAAAAAGCGCTTTACCAACTCTGTTATTTAAAACCAAACTGTAAAATGCATCAATATCCCAATGCCAAAGTTGATTGTTATCATAGGTCTGCTTGCTAGCAGCCACTTGTTTTGCAACTTCTTTTAATAATGATCGCCGGTAGGTCATCCATGCATAATCAAGCAGCATATGTTTTTTAAAAGCTACCCTGGGATCAAACACATCGCCAAATTCCCATAGCTTCTTTTGTGGGATAGATTTGTCATCAAAATCTTTCATCAGTTTTCTAAAAAGAAAGCAACCTTCTTCACCAGGTAAGTCCACAAGCCTGTGCCAAAAACATTGTTCATCTACCTTTTGACTTCCTCGATTATATGTTTTGGCACCTCTGGTAAAACGCTCTCGCCTTTCATATAACCCTTCATTTAAATATTTTTTCACGACCACTTCATTAAAATAGGCGTAAAATGCGCTTGGATCCCTTAAGTCTAAACCCATCATGACTGTATCAAGGTTAAGTTCTTCATCAATATGTCCTGCATTTTTAAGCTTAGCTAAAACTGGACAATAGGGTTTTGATTTTACAGCATCAATTGAAGAGAAACCGATATAGCCATCAATATCTTTTACATTACTTTCATATCGTTTTATCTGTTTACTGGCACTTAAAATAAAACGTAAATTTTTCAGCAAAATATTTCTTCTTTCATTACATTCAATCTTTTCTCTCTCATTGAGTTTATTATAATCTTCCTCAGATAATACATGAGCAGGACAACAAGCACTTACTTGCCGATAACATTCTTTGTACACCGGATGCTCACTCAAATTAGGAGGTAAATCGCCACGCATGGCATTAATCTCATCCCAAAGTGTAGATGCCGTATTTAATAAATTTACTTGCTTGTTGATTAAATATTTTTTTACTAATGCGAGATCTTGCTTATAAATACTTAATAGTGCTTCTAGATTATCTGCCTCTGGCTTTGAAAGCTTCTTATAATTATCGTGAAGTCTTTCATACAGTGCTTTTGCAAAGGCATCCACCTCTGAGTGCAAGTCATTTGTGTGATAGCGTAGGTATAATTTTAGTGCTTTTAATTGTTTGATATAAAAACCATGGATTAAAGAGGCTAAATCTGTACCATATAAC
>JBFXKR010000281.1:0-3600 GCA_050173595.1 Candidatus Berkiella sp. | reverse complement strand
CAATGATTTTGGTATGGTTTCAAATATTTCAAAAGAATTGAATGTAGATGAAATCAAAGAAATTTTTCAAGAAGCATTTTATCATCTTTGGTATAAAGAAGCAGAAAGAGATGGATTTAACCGTTTGGTTTTAGGTTCCGGGTTAAACTGGCGAGAAGTTGCTATGCTTCGCGCTTATGCGAAATATATGTGGCAAATTGGCTTTACTTTTTCTCAAGCTTATATTGAAGATGTGTTATATGGTGTACCATTAATTACAAGAGATTTGGTTGAACTCTTTAAGGTGCGTTTTGATCCTAGCATTCCTCAAGAAAGCAGAAACATCACTGCAAATGAGTTACGTTCTAGGATAAATGACAACTTAGAAGAAGTTAAGAATATCGATGAAGATAGAATTATCAGAAGATACCTTCAAGTTATTTTAGGTACAATTAGAACGAATTATTTTCAAAAAGGGCTAGAAAAAGATCATAAATCCTATATCTCTTTCAAAGTCGATCCCTCATCCATTCCCGAAATGCCACTACCTAAACCACTATATGAAATATTTGTCTATTCCCCTCGCGTTGAAGGGGTGCACTTGCGAGGCGCCAAAGTAGCAAGGGGTGGTTTGCGTTGGTCTGACAGACGTGAAGATTTTAGAACAGAGGTTCTTGGCTTGATGAAGGCGCAGCAAGTTAAAAATGCAGTGATCGTACCCCTAGGCGCCAAGGGTGGCTTTGTGCCCAAATTAATGCCGATGAATGCAACACGAGATCAAATCCTTAATGAAGGTATTGCTTGTTACCAGATCTTTATTCATGGCTTACTAGATATCACTGATAACTTGGTAGAGAGCAAAATTGTTCCACCTAATGATGTTGTACGCTACGATGCGGATGATCCCTATTTAGTGGTTGCCGCCGATAAAGGAACAGCAACTTTCTCAGATATTGCTAATACGGTTTCAAAAAGTTATCACTTTTGGTTAGATGATGCTTTTGCTTCAGGCGGATCTTCAGGATACGATCATAAGAAAATGGGTATCACTGCTAGAGGTGCTTGGGAATCGGTTAAAAGACATTTCAGAGAACTTGGTATTGATACTCAAAATACTGATTTCACAGTTGTGGGGATTGGTGATTTGGCAGGTGACGTTTTTGGAAACGGTATGCTGCAATCACGTCATATCAAACTCATTGCTGCTTTTAATCATATGCATATATTTATTGATCCAAATCCTGATCCTGAAACTAGCTTTAAAGAAAGAGAAAGAATTTTTAATTTACCCCGCTCCACCTGGGAAGATTATAATCCAGACCTAATTTCAAAAGGTGGTGGTGTTTATTCTCGAGCCAGCAAATTTATTACTATATCAAAAGAAGCTCAAGATGCTTTGGGTTTCAATAAATCAAAAGTCGTTGCTAATGAACTTATTCGCGCTATCCTTAAAGCAAATGTGGATTTGTTGTTTAATGGTGGTATTGGTACTTACGTCAAAGCTTCTTATGAACATAATATGAACGTTGGTGATAGAACCAATGATAGCTTGCGTATTAATGGTGAGGAGCTTAGAGCTAAAGTCGTTGGTGAAGGCGGTAATCTTGGGTTTACCCAGTTGGGCCGTATTGAGTATGCCTTAAACGGTGGCAAGCTTAACACTGATGCCATTGATAACTCTGCTGGGGTAAATTGCTCTGACTTTGAAGTTAATATCAAAATTTTACTCAACGGCGTGGTTGCATCAGGCGATCTTACTGAAAAGCAGCGTAATGTCCTTTTAGTGGAAATGACCGATGAAGTTGCTGAGATGGTTCTTGATAATAACAGAAGCCAAACAGAAGCTATCAGCGTGGCAGAATATAATTCAGTTAAAAACGCGCAAATGCACTGCCGGTTAATCGATCACCTTGAACACCATGCAAATTTAGATAGAGGCTTAGAATTCTTACCTTTAAATGAAGACTTAATAGCACGCCAACAAACAGGTAAGGGATTAACAAGGCCTGAGTTATCTGTGCTTCTTGCTTACTGTAAAACGTTGCTTAAGAGTGAATTACTTGCCTCTGATTTGCCCGAAGATAAGTACATTGCAACCGATCTTGTGACCGCATTTCCTGAAATCTTACGTGAACGATATGAAAAAGAAATGTACTCCCACCGCCTAAAACGTGAAATCATTGCCATGCAGATTTCAAATTCAGTAATCAATGACATGGGGTTAGGGTTTATTCATCGTTTACAAGATGAAACGGGAGCCTCTATACCCAATATTATCCGTGGGTATATTGCAGCACGAGAAATTTTTAGAGCTAACCGCTTTAGAGAAGCAGTCAATGCTTTGGATTTTATTGTTTCAGCTGAAATTCAAATCAAAATGATACATGAGTTAAATCGATTGGTGCGTCGTGGCACAAGATGGTTTTTACGTCACCGAATTGGCTCACTCGATGTTGAAGACGTAATTAAGCATTTTACGCCGAAAATGCAATTGGTAAAGGAAGGGCTACACCATCCACTTTCAGGTACTTCAGAAGAATACTTATTAGAGTTCACTAAAGAGTTGATGGAAGGAAATGTGCCTGAAGAAACAGCGATTGTAACAGCGCAAATGGGAGCGATGTTCTCTGCATTAGATATTGTTGATGCAGCTATAACGCATAACCTACCAGTTGAAAACGTTACAATTACATACTATGCCATCGGTGCAAGATTAGAGCTGGGATGGTTTAGAGAGCAAATTAAACAGCATCCCGTTTCCAATCATTGGGATTCACTGGCAAGGGCTGCCATTCGTGATGATTTAGATAGGCAGCAAAGAAATCTAACCGTTTCAATCATGTTAATGCACCCTGAAACCACAGATGTAGAAGCACAAATTGATGCTTGGATGGCACAGAACAAAGTGATGATAGAACGCTGGAAGCATTTGATAAATGAACTCAAAACGCTTTCCAAACGGGAATTTACCATGTATTCTGTTGCCCTAAGAGAGCTAATGGAATTGGCAAACACAAGTAGCATGGAAGTTCTCCAAACTCAGAAAAAAACGGCATAAATAATTTGCCTACAAAATGAGGTGCCACTATTGCCAGATTCTGGCAATAGTGGATTAGTGGAATCATAGATGTGGTATAAACTGGCTAGGCCATTCATTTTTTTATTTGATCCCGAATTCACGCATAACCTAAGTTTACGATGCCTTAGAGAAATTTATAAAGACAAAGGGCAATCTAAAGCTTTCTTACAAAAATCCATTAACTGTTTCGGACTGAATTTTCCCAACCCCATTGGTTTAGCCGCGGGTTTAGACAAAAATGCAGAATGTATCCCTGCCTGGCAGGCCTTTGGGTTTGGTTTTGTTGAAGTTGGCACTGTCACACCAAAGCCTCAAGCAGGAAACCCAAAACCAAGATTATTTCGTTTACCTTCCAATAAAGCCATTATCAACCGCATGGGTTTTAACAACAAAGGTGTTGATTATCTTGTTCAGCGTGTGAAATCTTACCAACGCCATTGTCCGCTTGGTATCAATATTGGTAAAAATAAAGATACTCCACTAGAAAAAGCCTTTGAAGATTATCTATTCTGTTTTGAAAAAGTATACGCTTATGCGGATTA
>JBFXKR010000280.1:0-3602 GCA_050173595.1 Candidatus Berkiella sp. | reverse complement strand
ACGGGTAAAAGCGAAGTAAAACAAGCAGAAAGCAGAAGCACCCTACCGCTACCGGGTCAAGATAATACCCCAGGCATACCATTTCCACCAGGGCATCAAAACCAACAACAAGAGCTGCCAAGCCAATCTGACGTGGCGCCAAGCCAAGAATCTCAATCACAACCTAATAATGATCAAGGATCATCTGATATGGGTGGTTGGGAAAAATATAATCGTAATTAATCAAACGTTTTGTATTTTACTTTATCTACTTTTCATCTCCCCTGATGTGTATCAAAGCGTACACCTCAGGGGCTTCTCTCACTATCTTGGAAAAGTTATCCACAGCATATTCATTTTAAATAGTTAAGCAACCAGCATGTAAGATAACCTGACAACTACCTTAAATTTTGTCCGATTTTAAAAATAGTTGTGTGGGAACTTATTGAAAAACTAACAAAAAAATAAAATGGGCAAGATTTGTGCATAGGGCCTGAGTGTACGAAAATAAAGGGCTCGAACGCTCGTGTGCAATTCTTTGCACAGACTTATCCACAGAATTTGTGAATAACATGGAAGGCTAGTTTTGTGGGTTTTACTTCTGATCGATTTTACTTTGGAGTTCTTTTATCTGCGCATCTATTTGGCGTTGTTCTTGTTTACTGTTAGCGTAGATCTTTTTTGCCATTTTAAGTTGAGTAACTGCCCCGTTAAAATCACCTTGGCTTTTTAAATACTGGGCTTGGGCAAAATGCGCTAATAGTGAGGAGCCAGAGGTGGCATAAGCTTGAGATAGCAGATTCCAATACTGGCTATAGGCGCTTTTGAGAGCCGTTCTGCTTTTTAATATGTCAATGGCTTTAGCTTGTTGGCCACTCTTAATCAGCCATTCACAATAGGTATAGGTAACGGCAAAGTTGCTGGGGTGATCCTTTAAGGTGTTAGCCAGTCTTTCGATGGCTTCATTTTTTTGGTTTAAAGCCATTTCCATTTGTGCATAAGCTAATTGAAATAAAGGTTGATTGGGCGCACTTGAAAGTAGCTCATCCAAATAGGGTTTTGCTAGTGCTGGTTTTTGTGCTTCTAACAATGAAACCACATAACCATATAATGTTCCTAAGCGGCTGCGATAATTGCCTTTAGCTAATTTTTGAGCAAAATGGCGAGAGGCTTCTTGAGGGGTTGCAAAGGTATCAGCCAGCACCCGGGCTTGCACCAAATGGTATTGCAAGCTATCAGGAATTTGTTTGTAAGGAAAACTACTTGCTCTAGATTGGGCTTCCATTAACCGTGTTTCAGTGAGTGGGTGAGTTAATAAATATTCTGGTACATGGTTGCCATAAAAACGGGTATCTTGAGACATCCGATGAAAAAATGCTGGCATGCCATTGGGATCAAACCCCGCTTTTTTTAATGCGATAATGCCCATAGAATCAGCTTCTTTTTCATGTTCGCGGGTGTAATTGATCATGGCCTGTTGGCTACCTGCCATGGTTGCAGCCATGGCGCCTGAAGCGGCTTGGCTATTTTGTGTGGCAAGCAAAGCTGCGCCAATCATGCCGGCAATGGTGGATAAACGTAGTCGCCCCATGTGTTCATACATTCGCGCCATGTGCTTTTGCTGTACGTGTGCGACTTCATGCGCCAACACGCCTGCAAGCTCGCTTTCCGTTTCACTGGCCATAATTAAACCCGAATTAACGCCCACAAAGCCTCCAGGCAGTGCAAATGCGTTAATTGTTGAATCTTTAACCACAAAAAAATGATAGGCAGATTGTGCCTGGCCTTGGGTGGCCAGCAAGCGATAACCTACGCTTTGAATGTATTGATTAACATAAACATCTTGTGAAATCACATGCGCTTCACGCAGTTGCTTCATGATGGAGCGGCCAAGTTCAAGTTCTTGAGAAGGGCTTAAAATGGCACTGGCTGAATTACCAAGATCCGGCAACTCTCCGGAATAAAGACAACTGGGGAAAATTGATGCGCACAATAGGATGACAATCAGAAAAGGGGATCGAAGTCGTCTTTTCTCGTCGCGTACCAAAATTGTATCGTATAATCTTTGCATATATCCAAGTATTTTAAACTACAACGGGTTCTTGCGCTTGGACATTTATCTTTTTATTTGGATTTCTGGCTAATTTCTTGTGGGGGTTTTGTGTTAACAGTGATGAAAGGGTGGGGCCAACGATACTTTTCCGATCCACAAGTTGTTTTATTGTTGCTTATGCTTTTGGGTGGGTTAGCCTTGGTGATGCTGATGGGCAAAATCCTTGCGCCAGTGATAGCGAGTATAGTGATTGCCTATTTACTGCAATGGTTAGCCAATCTCTTAATAAAACTTAAAGTACCTCATCGCCTTGCCATTTTTTTAGTTTATGGCGCCTTTTTGGGCATTTTCCTCAGTGCTATTTTAATTTTGTGGCCAATTATTTGGGATCAGCTATTAAGATTATTTGATGAATTTCCTTCTATGATCAATAACTCCCAACACTTTTTATATTTATTACCAGATAAATTTCCAGAGTATCTCACCAAAGAAACCATTGATGGCTGGGTTGCCAGCTTTTTAGTACAACTCAAGCAATCAGGGAAATCGTTGCTTGCAATTTCAGTTGCTTCCTTGCCAAGCATTATGGCATTAGTGGTCTACTTGGTATTAGTGCCACTGATGGTGTTCTTTTTTCTAAAAGACTATAAAGTGATAATTCGCTGGTTCAGTCATTTTTTACCGATTGAAAGACAACTTTTATCAACTGTTGGCAAAGAAGTACATCATCAGATTGGTAATTATATTCGTGGCAAAGGCGCGGAAGTCATTATTGTTGGCATTGCTACTTTTTTAGTATTTTACTTTTTTCATATGCGATATGCCGCGTTATTAGCAGTATTAGTGGGTGCTTCGGTATTGATTCCTTATGTCGGCGCGGTGGTGGTAACTATCCCAGTCATTTTAGTGGCGTTTTTCCAATGGGGCTTAGAAGATAAATTTGTCTATTTGCTTATCGCTTACGGCATTATTCAAACAATCGATGGCATCATTTTAGTGCCTTTACTTTTCTCAGGTGTTGTTAATATTCACCAGCTTGCCATTATTGTTTCAATTTTAATTTTTGGTGGATGGTGGGGATTTTGGGGAGTCTTTTTTGCTATTCCATTAGCCATCTTGGTCAAAGCTGTTCTTGAATCATGGCCAAAAACTGTAGGATGGGCAGCAACATAGTGCGTGTCCACTTAGTTTATAGCACTTTGATGGCATGATCGGCTAAGCGCGATCTTTCGCCTCTCGCCAGTGTAATATGCCCGCTATGTTCCCAATTTTTAAAACATTGCACCACATAGGTTAGCCCTGATGTGGTTGGGGTTAAATACGGTGTATCAATTTGATTGATGTTGCCAAGGCATACAATTTTAGAGCCTGGGCCTGCGCGCGTGACGAGGGTTTGCATTTGCTTTGAAGTAAGATTTTGTGCCTCATCGATGATAATAAATTTATTTAAAAAAGTTCTGCCACGCATAAAGTTGAGCGATCGAATCTTGATTCGGCTTTGAAGCCATTCAGTTGTTTTATGATCTTTTTCGTTTTCTAAAGATTGCGTCAGCACCTCAAGATTATCCAT
>JBFXKR010000279.1:0-3606 GCA_050173595.1 Candidatus Berkiella sp. | reverse complement strand
AGCATGGGGTTAAAATCATTTATCATTTTCCACCGCAGCGGCAGCTGCGGCGTGCAATAGCCCCTTGCAAGCGAAGCGCAGCATGGGGAATAAAAATCATGTATCACCCTCCACCGCAGCGGCAGCAGCGGCGTGCAATAGCCCCTTGCAAGCGAAGCGCAGCATGGGGAATAAAAATCATGTATCACCCTCCACCGCTACGGCAGCAGCGGCGTGCAATAGCCCCTTGCAAGCGAAGCATTGGGCCAAAGATCTTTACCCACAAATTGTATTTAGTTAAAATACTAATTGCTATCAAATTCGTTGTATATTCCCCTATTTTTGAGGTGTTTTTAATGATCCGCGGCTCACGCTCTAATCGTAATCCTAAAAAAAGTGCAAAGGGCCAAAGCAAAAGAAGTCCCCAGCAAATTGAATTGCTTAAAAAATGTTCACAGGTATTTTCTAGTGAAGGTGATATTAACCAAGTTGCTCTTGAGTGTTTGTATGCATTTCTTTGTAAAGAAAATATAAATGAGCTTAATTTTAACGATTTAATTGAGGCTGGCTTAGCTAAAGGGGCGTCCGTATTAAGCGTTCTTGCAATTGCTGCCTCATGTGGGTTTGCCCAAAACCTTGATAAGGTTATCAGCAGTGTAGATGTAAAGACATTGAATTTTAATTTCATATGTCCCTCATTTCCCTCCATTTTTCAGGGTACCACCTTGCTATTTTGGATCATGCATGCATGTACTTATGGATATACGCGTTGCCTTGAACGCGTTTTTGCTGAAATACCACTTAAAAATTTCAACTTCAAAGCAAAATGTAATGAGGGAATTTTTAAAGGTACAGATGCTTTTTGGATGGCTGCATTAGCTGCTGCAAGAGGGCATCCACAATACTTAGATAAAATATTAAAACATGTGCCCATAAAAGAATTGAACATTGATGTTGTTTGTCAGCGACCTGTGAGACGGGTTGCGCCAATCAACCTTGAATCAGCACAATCAATTCCTATTGAAACATTGACTATGCTCTTTTGTGATTTAGTGCTAAGCCCAGATGAGATTATTGAACCTTTTTGTGGAGAAAGCACGCTTCATTTACTTGCTCAAGTAGCTGCACAGGGAAAACCCGAGTATCTGAAAAACGTTCTAAGGAAGATAACTTTAACGCCACAGTTATTGAATCAAAAAATATTAGAGGGCCCAAATAAAGGAGCAACTTTATTTCATCTAATCGCTGAGGCAGAGGCTAGATCAGCTAAACCACAGGGTATTTTAGACGAAATCTCTAATAAAGTTTTAATGGAATTGGATTTAAATTCGGTAGTTGAAGGTGGGGAATCAGAAGGAACAACGGCACTATATTGGCTCGCCGCAGCTGCTGGTAACGGTAGGCCAGGTTGCTTTGAGAGAATCATATCCAAAAAGCCCCTTTGTGAATTAAACCTAAAAGTAAGAGGCAAAGGTAGAGATTGCAGAGATCTTACAATTTTAGATTGGTTGGCAAGATCAGTCTGTTTTGATCTTCCCAAAGCTTTAGAAAGGCTAATGGCCCAAAAAGCCTATGATGTGAATGATTTTAAAGTGAAAAATGGTTGGGGTGTAACACCCTTATTCTTTTTAGCAAGGGGATCTTCCAGAGGGCAATTTAAAATATTTGAAGAAATTTTAAAAGAAGTGTCGCTCGATGAGACAGATATCAATTCAAAATATTTAAATAATAATGAAAATGGAACTAGTTTGTTATGGTGGTTAGCACTACTTGCTATTGATGGCAAAGCTCAATATTTATACAATTGTTGACAATGGTTCCAATTGACAAGTGGGATTTAGAGGCCACTTGTGAAACTGGAGCCAATGAAGGTTGGTCTGTTTTACATTTAATTGCTGAGGCAGGAATTAGAGGTCATTCACAAGTTTTAGCAAATGTATTATCTGGGCTTCCTGCTGAAAAACTCAATTTAATGAAAAAAATATTTTGCGGAAAAAGTAAAGGGTTAACAGTTTTTCATCAAATTTGCCAAGCTGCTAACAGTGGAAATCCGCAATACCTAGATATTGTGCTTGCTAGAGAAGATTTACTTAGAAACGTCGATTTTAATTCTAGATGTGAAGAAGGTTCACACCAAGGTACTACGCCTTTGTGGTGGGTATGTGCTGCTGCAATAAAGGGTTCCTCAAAACAACTTGAAAAAATTATTGAAGAAGTGCCATTCGCTAATCTTGATTTCAATGCGACTTGCACGAAAGGGCCATATAAAGGCATATCAGCGTTTCAGCTCGTTGTGCGTGCAGCGGCTCATGGGAATATTAAACCTTTAAAAATGCTATTCAAAAGGCTAAATCTTAATGAAGTTCAATTTAACACAATATGTAGACGTGGAGAATTTAGAGGAGCAACTACACTTTGGTGGATATGTTTATTAGCTGCTGCAGGGCAGCCTGAATTTTTAGATAAGGTGCTTGAAGATATTCCAATCAGCCAATTAGATTTTAATTTACCATGCCTTGAAGGGATAAATGAAGGAATAACACCAATTTGGTGGGTTTTACTTGCCGCTAAAGATGGGAAAGTAAATAGAAAAACCCTTGATTTAATCCTCCAGTCTTTACCTATGATGGATCTAATTAGAAATCCGGGTAAAAGCAAAAATCATAACCTGCTCATGCTTTTAGCTTGGTGTGGTTATGTCGATATCTTAGAGAGCTACTTCAAAGAGATCTGTATCACTGAACTAGACTTGAATACCAGAGCAACTGATGGGCAATTTAAGGGTACAACATTACTTTGGTGGTTAGCAGCTTTGGCTGCCGATGGATATCCAAATTGCTTTGAGAGAGTATTGAAAGAAGTTCCCCTGGATGTCTTAAATTTTGATGTTCAAAGTGACATAAGTGGTAAATCCTTAAAAGAAGTGCTCAGTAAAACTCGCTGGTCAAGCTACATTGAGCTTTTAAGTAATTTAAAACGCATAAAATCTATGCTAAAACGACATGAGAATATTTTCTCTGTTCTTGATGGGCTAGATGATATTGCAGCAAGCGCTGAGGCTGATGGACACTGTGACACCTACTATGTTCTATCTCGCTTTTTTCAAGGTTGCCAAAACAAAGATCTTTTTAAGAAATATGCAATAAAAGTTCCACAAGAGCACCCAAACGCTGCTGAAATAGGACTTGAGTTACAGAGAATCGAGCTTGAGTCCCAAAGTACATTATCATTAGATGACAAACACGATCCCGAGCGTACAGATACGCTTTCTAAAGTAGATGAGCTGAGTTTGAAACTAGGAGCATTATTAGTTTCAGAGGCTCAAAATGATGCTGTCATCGATACCGCTTCAACTGAACATACAAGATCAGAAGATGCATCTCAAAAAACATTAATTTTCAGCAATCCGCTCACTCAATTGACGGTTTCATCTTTTGTGATTGAATCTAATCCTGAAGATGTCCCAAGAAGGGTCGAATACAGAACTAAAGAGGCTCAAGAACTCCATAGCTTAATCATAAGAGCCTGCAAATCTAAAAATAAACTATCATTTGCTAAAATACTAGAAGCACTTGATAAGTACCTTGCTAATTGCCCTGCAGATGCGCTTGCACAAAAAAGTATTAA
>JBFXKR010000278.1:0-3608 GCA_050173595.1 Candidatus Berkiella sp. | reverse complement strand
AACCCTAATTTTGCCTGTCCATTTAGATCTGATTCTCGCCAGACCCATTTTGCCTGTCCTTTTAGATCTGATTCCCGCCAGACCCATTTTGCCTGTCCTTTTAGATCCCGAATCGATCATCGCGGGACCCACAGGGGAACGATTTTTTATTGGAACAATAAAAAATGATCCCCTATGTGTCATTCTTATTGCTTGCTACACCCTTTTTTTGCCTGTCCTCTTGGGATACTGGTCCTCTTGGGCTACCGCGATGAGGAATGAAGCATGGGGGATCAATTTTTTTGGGGTGAAACCACAAAAAAATTTGTTCCCCCGTGATTCCCGCCAGCCCCATTTTGCCTGTCCTTTTAGATCAGACTGGCTTTAAAATGCGCCTTGTCGCTGTAAATTGATCACCAAATCGTTGCAGTCCCTCTTGGCGCACTGTGGCAGCATGATGATCAAAGTAATGCTGTAGGTCTGTTAAGCTTGCAACCTTATATTGAACAATATAGCTAATTTCATTACTTACATTTTGTTCAGGTGGGATCTCTTCATACAAAGTGGCGGTTAAAAATCCTTTTTGCTGACACATTTGATCAATATGCCCCCTGAGCCAGCTTAAGTATTCAGTGCCGATGGATTGTGCTATTTTCAAGTTAACTTCATATATAATGGTCATACAAAAAATGGCCCTAAAGTAATGACTAAATTTTTTACCAATAAAGAAAGTTTTCTAAATTCAAAAAGCGCCATGTTCGAAGGACGTTCATGGCGCTTAATTTTAATCTGCGCAGTATTTCTTTTGTTTACTACCTTAATCGTTTGTCGATTAATCCAATTACATATCTCTCATACTGCCTTTTTACAAGCCCAAGGTAATGCCCGCACTTTGCGCATTGTCGACATCCCCTCCTATCGAGGCATGATCACCGATCGTCGTGGCACACCATTGGCTATTAGCTCTCCTGTTCACGCTGCCTGGGTTAACCCACAACATTTTAGTCCTGATGAAAAACAACTTGAAAATTTGAGCGCATTGCTTGGGATGAGTGCACAAAGTATCAACGAAAAGATAACACAACATCCTAATCGCGTCTTTGCTTACCTTAAGCGCGGGATCCCACCCGATGTTGCACAAAAAATAAAAGATCTGAATATTGCCGGCCTTGGATTAAAACGAGAATTTCGGCGCTACTATCCAACCGGCATGCAAAGCGCCCAATTAATCGGCTTTACCGATATTGATGATCACGGCCAATCGGGATTAGAGCTCACCTTTGAAGAACAATTAAAACCTATTATCGGTAAAAAACGTGTACTTGAAGATAGAACGGGGCGACACGTACAAGATATTGAACAATTACAAACACCCCATTCAGGACAAGATATTGCTCTTAGCATCGATGTGCGCATTCAAGGGTTTGCTTATCGTGAATTAGAAAATGCTGTTGAAAGATTTGGCGCTAAATCTGCAACGTTGGTAATGCTTGATGTGCAAACAGGCGAAGTGATTGCCATGGTAACCGCACCGTCTTTTAACCCTAATAATCGACAAGAACGTCACGGCAGCGCCACCCGCAATCGCGCCCTCACCGATTTGATAGAGCCTGGCTCAACCATTAAGGCTTTTTCTATTGCCAGCGCTTTGGAAAGTCGATTGTTTACGCCTGAAACGCTAATTGATACCAATCCAGGGATCTATTACGTTGCCAATCGCCCTGTAAAAGATGTGCGTAACTATGGATTATTAACCCTTAAAGAAGTTTTAGTTAAATCAAGCAATATTGGTATTAGTAAAATCACACTTGCTGTGCCACCTGAGCAACTTATCAATACATTTAGAAAATTAGGCTTTGGTGATAGCACAAAAACGCCATTCCCAGGTGAAAGACGCGGTATGCTACCTGCCCCACCTAGAAATCCATTTATGCATGCGACCATCGCTTTTGGCTATGGCCTCTCAGTAACACCGTTACAAATTGTGCATGCCTATGCAACGCTTGCCACCATGGGTGAAATGCGCCCCATCTCTTTAGTTAAAGTGAATGATCCTACCAGTATCCGCGGTGAACAAGTGCTGCCAGCCGATGTTGCCAAATCAACACTTAACATGCTAACCGAAGTGATCTCATCTAAAGGAACCGGATCGCGCGCCAATATACCCGGATATAAAACCGCTGGAAAAACAGGCACTACCCGCGTGGTTGGCCCACAAGGTTACGATCCCCACCGGCATATTGGTTTATTTGCGGGCATAACCCCTGTAGATAACCCTCGGCTTGCAACAATTGTTGTGGTAGAAGAGCCCAATGAAGCCCATTACTACGGTGGGCTAGTTGCTGCGCCTATTTATAAAAATGTGGTCAGCAAAGCCCTGCATATTCTGAATGTTCCACCAGACAATACCGAAATAGCAAAAAACTAAGTTTAAACCGTAATTTTTTTTATTTATTGTCCGATACAAACAATATCAAACACATTTAACACTTAGAATGGCACTGTGTATAGGTCCACTCTTAACGGGCGTTATAGGAGACAATGATGAAAAAAGCTACCCAGCCCCCAGCCGATCCTTTTGCACAGTACTTTAAAGCTTACCAAGAGCTGACGCAAAGCTTAGAAAAATCTAAATCACTGGAAGATATCAATCAATTTACCAATAAAATTAATAGCATTTTGCAATTACATTATAAGGCGATAATGTCATATTATGACAAACAGTATCGCCAAATTCTTGAGCACATCGATGAAAACAACAAACGATTTGAAAATTTGTCCCAAAAAACTAGCGCTAGAACCCATGAATTTTTAGAGCAATCGGTGAAACAGTCGCAACAGATGATGCAAAGTAATATGGAGCATTTTAAAGCCTTGTTTCAATCAGGCCCAAAAGATCTCTTAGAAAAAGCGATTCAAGAAGCCAACACCAACTTAAGCGAGCAAACCAAACGTTGGAATGATTTGTATACTAAACAACAAGAAGATATGCAAAAAGACATGCAAGCGATTCAAATGCAGGCCAAACAGTTGTTACAAAACTCTGAAGCCCTAAGACAAGATGCGCTTGAAAAATATAAAGATCTTGAAAAAACTGTTCAAGAATTTTTAGCCAAAAAGAATAAAGAAATAAAGGGTAAAGAGTCTGGGCATTAATCTAATTCATCATGATAACGCATGATTAGGGGGCTTGAGCCCCTTATCCTCTTTTCTTATCATTTCATCCGCCTTGAAAAAATCCAAGCTTGCACCATAATTAGTTTTAAGGTAAGTTGATTGTATTCATGTCATTTTGACCCCTGAGTGATTAAATAATGAAGCTTCTCGTAAACAATTGGAATAAAGCGTGGCGTTGGCAAACCCAACTCTTAATCCGCTTTTGTCCATTGTTTAATACGAGGAACTTCACATGTCATCATCATTTAAAACCCCATTCTTGGTTGCCCTTGGCCTAAGTTTTCTTGCTTTTTGCGCATTTTTATTCAAAAACCCACACGATAATATTCCTATAGTCGCCATTGCTAACTATGGTCCACATGCCTCATTACATGAAACCATTTCAGGGATCAAAGATGAGCTAAAAACCAAAGGGCTGGTTGAAAATAAAGACTTTCGATTTGAGATCTTAG
>JBFXKR010000277.1:0-3609 GCA_050173595.1 Candidatus Berkiella sp. | reverse complement strand
CGTGTGCTCTTCCGATCTTAATACGCCATTTGGCAAACAAATCTACAATCAATTCTTTCTTTTCTTGGGTTGGTATACGCGAAGAAGAGATATCTAATGATTGTATACGCTTATCAAAGAACCGTACGCTATCAATTAATGGAAACTTGATTTGCAGACCCGGCATTAACACCTGCGCCTCATTGGTCTTAGCATCTGTCACAATGTTTCCAAGTCTAACAACAATAGCGCGCTCTGTTTGCTCTACAATAAATAAACTCATAAAGCTGATTAGCACTATCGCTACCAAAGCCACTAAAGAGATTGTTTTTGCTTTACTCGTCATGGTTATGCTCCACTTCTGCTAGGTCGCTCGGCATCTTCATAGGAAGGACGACGCACCATGGGACGGTTCATAGAACTAATTGATTGTGATGAATGATTACCCATGTTTTGAGGATCATTCTCATCAATAATAACTTGCGAACGAACATTTTTTTCACTGATAAGCTTATCTAACGGTAGATACACCATATTGTTACTACCATTGACATCAATCAGCACCTTGGATGTATTAGTATAAACTTCTTGAAGCGTATCAAGATACATTCTATCCCTGGTTACCTGTGGCGCGCGTTGATACTGCGGCAATATTTCAGCAAATTTTGCAGTTCTACCTTTTGCCTCTAATATCGCTCTTTCTTTATAAGCTCTTGCTTCTTCGTAGGTTCTCTTAGCTCGTCCTTCTGCGATTGGAATTATTTTCCTAGAATAAGCTTGTGCTTCATTTACCAAACGCTCTTCATCTTGTTGTGCTTTTATCGCATCGTCAAAAGCCGCTTTTACCTCTTCAGGAGCTTTCGTTTGCTGCATGGCTAGATCTGAAATCAACAATCCTGATTTATAGTTGTCTAACACTTGCTGTATCTGCTCGCGCACTTCAATACCGATTTCACCCCGGCCGCTGGTTAAGACTTCATTTAAGGTAGATTCACCAACCACCGCACGCAGCGCACTTTCAGAAACCTGCTGCAAACTCTTTTCTGGTCCAACCAAATTAAATAAGTAATCTTGCGCATTATTGATGCGATATTGAACAGCAATTTCAGCACTGACAATGTTCTCATCTTTGGTCAACATCTGACCGCCATGCTTAGAAGTTTTCACCTCTTGAACATTAAGAATTTCTTTGGTTTCAATAATGGGTGGAATCCAATGTGGTCCTGGCCCCACTGTCTCGATGTATTTTCCTAATCGCAAAATAACGGCTTCTTCTGCTGGCTCAACAACATAAATACCGCTGATGACATATACAACCAAAGCAATCACAGCGATTAAGCCGAAACTGATGCGCTTGCTTGAAGCACTTTTATTCGTGCCGCCAAAGCTTGCAGAGGAAGGGCCCTCACCTTGCCCAAATATTGCTCTTAGCTTACGTTGCAATTGTTTTAAGGCTTCATCAATGTTTGGAGGACCTTCTTCATCTTTACCCCAAGGATCTTTTCTCTTTCCTTTATCCCGATCACCGGGTTCATTCCAAGACATGTTTAACCTCGTTTTTTAAAGTCTAGATTGCTGTAAATGCCAAAGCTAACTCACTATATTGATGGCATAACTTATGCCATTGATAGTCCGTTAAATTAATTACTAAATTCCATCCGCCTTCATCATTCACGGTTTCTGATTGAATCGCTTTTAATTCATATAAATGGGCTCTGATCTGCCCATGTGATGGCGCTAAGTGTAACATGCCATGGACCCTACCGCTGCTAAGCCTACCTTGCAACGCCTCACTCAGCAAATCTAATCCACCACCTGTGCGTGCGCTAACCCATATTTTAGTTATTTTGCCATCTTCATTATATTCAGCATAGCCAGGATAGTAAGGGGAATTTTCTAATAAATCAGCCTTATTAAACACCAGTAATTGCGGAACATCTTGTGCGCCAATTTCAGCTAACACTTGGTTCACTGCCAGCATGTGCTCATCACAATGTTCATCATGCGCATCAACCACATGCAATAACAAAGTGGCTTTCACCGTCTCTTCTAAAGTTGCTCTAAAAGCATCAACGAGAGAATGGGGTAACTGTCGAATAAATCCAACAGTATCAGCGATGACAATCTTTCCTAACTGCGGGATGTCTGCACTTCTTAAGGTAGGATCTAACGTTGCAAAAAGCTGATTCGCCACCCAAACATGTGCCCCGGTCAAGGCATTGAACAATGTCGATTTCCCAGCATTGGTATACCCTACGAGCGCAACTGTGAGCATTTCTTGTCGCAATCTTGCATGTCGACTTTGCTCTCGCTGCACTTTTACTTTTTCAAGACGCTTTTCAATCGCTTGCATTCTTTCTCGAATTAATCGCCTATCCACTTCTAATTGCGTTTCACCAGGCCCCCCTCTTAAGCCAATTCCCCCTTTTTGGCGTTCAAGGTGCGTCCAAATCCTCACCAAACGAGTAGACATATGCTCGAGTTGCGCTAGTTCTACCTGCAATTTACCTTCAAAAGTTCTCGCGCGTTGTGCAAAAATATTCAGAATCAAACCAGTACGTGATAACACTCGACATTTGACATATCGCTCTACATTTCTTTCTTGAGAAGGTGTCAGATCGTGATTAAAAATAACAACATTCGCTTTATGCGCTAATATGACTTGCGCAAGTTCTTCGCATTTACCCTTACCGATATAGAGTTTAGGATCGGGTTTATCACGTACTGTCGTCACCGTAGCAACAGAAGTAATATTGGCTGCTCGGACTAATTCACTAAATTCAGGAAGATTGGCTTGATCTGTGTGGTGACGAAAAATGACATGTATAAGAACAGCCCGATCACTGCTTCTAGGCCGCTCGAACAAATTCTTGCTCCTTATGAGTCTTCAGTCTTTGCTAACAAAACAATATTACTTAGCTATTACCCGTACTGGCATCATCGCCATTTTGGCCAACCAGGGGTAACTTGCTGCTAATGTTTCTTGCTGGTACAACTGTAGAGATAGCATGTTTGTATACCATCTGACTTACGCTATTTTTAAGCAAGACGACAAATTGATCAAATGACTCGACCTGACCTTGCAATTTAATACCATTTACTAAATAAATAGATACGGGGATCTTCTCTTTGCGCAGGGCATTGAGAAACGGGTCTTGCAAAGATTGCCCTTTTGACATTGGCCCTCTCCTTATTATGTCCTTTTGTCTTTCGACAATTTCATTCCATGAAAACCCATAGTAACACGGGTTTCGGGCAATCTAAACTGCCAAACCCAGTCATTAGACACTAAATTTCAAGCTTTAAGGGGCTCGCTCTAAGAAGTTCTCGCTGTACTGTTGTCGCAAGGCTAAGTTATTGAAAATCATCTGTTCTTGAAGGGCAATCACATCGACTTCCTCATCCACAAAGCGGGGGCGGCTAAGGTAACGCATTATCGCCCACCAAAGGGAAATCAATATCATGAGCCCAAAGAGGATTTGGGTAGGTAATTTTAAATTGTGGGCTTGCAACCACGCATTGATGCTTTGCCAATAGGATGTTGTTTTTACAAGCTTTGGTTTTGAGTCTAATACTGTCGTCATTGCAATTGAACCTTGGGTCAGTGCAGTAACAATATCTTTTTGCATC
>JBFXKR010000276.1:0-3617 GCA_050173595.1 Candidatus Berkiella sp. | reverse complement strand
TGAATCGATAAAATATTTTAAAGGCGCAGCCATATTTCCAAAGCGGGTTGGGCTACCTAATATCAGACCACTACAGTTTTCAAGCTCTTCAATGGTCGCGAAAGGCGCCCCAGTTGGTGGTACAGGTGGGGCTGCGGTTTGGGTAACAGCAGACACTGCGGGTACCGTTCGAATTTTAGCGCTGATCCTTGGTACACTTTCCACGCCTCTGGCGACTAAGTCGGCCATCTGCGCTGTGGCACCGTGGCGACTATAATAGATTATTAGCACATAAGGATCAGACATATTATTATTCCAAAAGCGTTATTTTAACACAGGAACATAAACCCAATGAAAATTTGCAGACATTGTTTGGTGTCTGGAAAAGTACAAGGTGTATTTTTTCGTCAAACTACTTTTGAACAAGCCACCGCTTTGGGGGTAACAGGTTGGGTACGTAACCTAGAAAATGGTGACGTAGAATGTTTCTTAGCAGGCGAAGAAGCTCAGGTTAAAAAGCTATGTGAATGGTTGCACCAAGGGCCACCGGCTGCTCAAGTTACTGCTGTAAAAATAGAAGCAGCAACTTGGGAAGACCATGAAAAATTTATCATTATACGTTAGTTTAATTTAATCCTTTGCTGACAAATATTAATAATATCAGCAAGTGCTAAATGTTCTACTTCACCTGTGCGTCGATTTTTGTATTCTACCGTGCCTGCATCTAATCCGCGCTCACCTACCACTAAACGATGGGGAATACCAATCAGCTCACTTTCAGCAAACATCACACCAGGGCGCTCATCTCTGTCATCAAGTAACACTTCAAAACCAGCTGCTTGTAGATCTTGATAGAGTTTGTTCACCGCATCGCGTACACGATGTGATTTGGCCAAATTCATTGGGATAAGCACAATATGAAAAGGTGCCATAGACAGTGGCCATATAATACCTTTGTCATCATGGTTTTGCTCAATCGCTGCGGCCACAATGCGCGTGACGCCAATCCCATAGCAACCCATTTCCATCACAACTTGACGGCCTTGTTCATTTAAGACAGTGGCTTTCATGGCAGTGCTATATTTAGCGCCTAGCTGGAAAATATGTCCAACTTCAATGCCGCGCAAAATCTCAAGTTTTCCTTTGCCATCTGGGCTTAAATCACCTGCAACCACTTTACGCAAATCTGCCACTTTGGGCAAAGGCAGATCGCGCTCCCAATTAACGCCAACAAAATGCTTATCATCCATATTGGCACCACAAGAGAAGTTACTCATGCTTAACACATGATGATCGGCAATGATGGGAATGTTTAAATCTTTAGGGCCAACAAATCCTGGGCCGCATTGGGTGAGCGCTCTTAAGGTAGCTTCATCAACCAAGGTCAAAGGCGCAGCCACTTGGGGACATTTTTCTGCTTTAAGCGGATTGAGCTCATCATCGCCACGCAACAATAAGGCAACAACGGGTTCTTCTTTACCTTTCACCAACAAGGTTTTTAAAATATCTTTGGTTTGTAAACCCATAAAAGCAGCTTGATCGGGCACCGTGCGAATATTCGGTGTTTCTTTAATTGCAAATTCAACGGATGGGGCAGCGCGTGAAGGACTTGATATCAAGCTCGTTGCTAATTCAACATTCGCAGCATAATCGCTGTTGGGGCAATAAGCGATGGCATCTTCACCTGAATCGGCAAGCACATGAAATTCATGGGATTGACTGCCACCAATGGCACCGGTATCGGCTAACACAATGCGAAAAGCCAATCCTAAACGCGTAAAAATTTGGGAATAGGCTTCATACATGGCGGCATAAGATTTTTGCATGCCTTCTTTATCAATATCAAAAGAATAGGCATCTTTCATTGAAAATTCTCTGGCACGCATCACACCAAAGCGTGGTCTGATTTCGTCTCTGAATTTTGTTTGAATTTGATAAAAACACATGGGTAATTGTTTATAAGAGCGCAATTCATTGCGCACCATATCGGTGATCACTTCTTCATGTGTTGGACCATAGCAATATTCTCTATCATGACGATCTTTCATTTTTAAAAGTTGTGGGCCAAATTGATCCCATCTTTCACTTTCTTGCCACAATTCAGCAGGTTGCACTGAAGGCATTAAAATTTCTTGGGCGCCAGTTTTGTTCATTTCTTGTCGAATAATATTTTCAACATTGCGTAAAACGCGCAGCCCAAGGGGTAACCAGGTGTAAAGACCTTGTCCAAGCTTTCTAATCATGCCGGCGCGCATCATGAGTTGATGGCTAACAAGCTCAGCATCGTTAGGATTTTCTTTTAAAGTTGCGAGCAGTAGTTGGCTTGTGCGCATGCTTTATCCTAATTTTTTCACATAGTCTGATTCAGGATAATTGTAAGTTAACACCGCAAAGGTATCATTTGCCAAGGTATTAAGCGCTAATGCACGATAGGATTTAACCATGATGTATAAGGCTTCTGCTGTGACAGGGGCTCTTTCAAACTGCGTAATCACATTGCTCGCTCGATTGGCTGCAGCAAGGTAAGCGCCTTTTTTAAAGTAATATCGCGCAGCATATAATTCATGCTCGGCTAAAATGTTGCGCAAATAAATCATGCGCTGTCTTGCATCGTTGGCATAAATACTATCGGGAAAGCGCGTGGTTAAAATATGAAACGCTTGCAAGCTTTTTCTAAATGAAACGGTATCTCTATCCGCTCTTTCCACCGGTAAATAGTTGGTTAAAATGCCGGAAGTTTCAGAAAAATGAGCCAGGCCTTTCATGTAATAGGCATAATCAACTGAAGGATGGCGCGGATACATTCTTAAGAATCGCTCAATGGCGGGAATGGCCGCAGGATAATCTTGGTTTTCATAATAAGCATAAATAGCACCTAATTGTGCTTTATCTGCAAATTCACCAAAAGGATAACGTGATTCAAGTGCTTCAAAGTCTTCAGCTGCTAGCTCAAAACGTTTTTTATGCGCATTTTTAACGCCTTGCTGATAAATATCAGTTGGACTCATATTATTATATTTTTCGTCTTTTGAATTAGAATGACATCCTGATAGACCCAGGGTGGTGGCAAGTAGTAATAAAGCTAGCTTTCTCATGGTTGACATTTTTCTTATAGATCTAAAGGTTACACCTTGGAAAATGGTTGCAGGGAGTCTATCGTACGCACTGTTTTGATGCAATTGAAGTTGGCAATGCTCAGCTAAGCACTGTTAAAGCAATCAATATATGTTAGAATAATTGCTTTAATTTTAGGCTGATTGGCACATATCATAAGGTAGATTGAATGTCAGGATCGTTACAAATAAATCTGCAAGCGGCTGTGCCTGAAAGTTGTCAGGGATTACGCTTAGATCAAGCGCTGGCACAATGTTTTCCTGAGCATTCTCGATCGCGCCTTACACAATGGGTAAAAAGTGGCCAAGTGACCGTTGATGGAAAATCGCTAACACCCAAAACCAGAGTGGTGGGCGGTGAGCACATTAGCATTTGCGCAAGCGTGTTATCCGAGCTGCAAGAGCAACCTGAAAATATTGCTTTAAATATCATCTATGAAGATGAATCAATTTTAGTCCTTAATAAACCCGCCGGATTAGCAGTTCATCCTGCGGCGGGCAATCGACAAGGCACATTACTGAATG
>JBFXKR010000275.1:0-3631 GCA_050173595.1 Candidatus Berkiella sp. | reverse complement strand
TAAGCTCTTTATATATGTTAGTTAATTGAATACGATGTATTCTAGCGGTACTTAGCGTGACATGATACCCTATGGCCCTTATAGACTGCGAGCCCCCTTATCTATCTTATGGGAGATTGGTAAGGAACAATATTGAAATCGCTGTTTATGGGTATTTCACTTACTATCACAGAGAGTAACTTAAGATGGAAAAAATCATATTTCATACCAACTATGGTCCGTTCACCCTTGAACTTGATAAAGATGCTGCCCCCAAAACAGTAGAAAATTTCTTAGAATATGTTAATCAAGGGTTTTATGAAAATACGATTTTCCACCGTGTCATTGATGGTTTTATGATTCAAGGTGGTGGCTTTGAACCCGATATGGTATCAAAGAAAGGTCTTGCCCCGATTCAAAACGAAGCAAAAACTGGCTTGAGCAACAAAGTAGGCACGATTTCTATGGCGCGCACCAGTGATCCCCATTCAGCTTCCTCCCAGTTCTTTATTAATGTCAGCGATAATCTGTTTTTAGATCACAAATCACCTACCCCTCAAGGCTGGGGCTATTGTGCTTTTGGTAAAGTGGTAGATGGCATGGATGTGGTCCATAAAATAGCCAAAGTCAAAACCGGATCTAAAGCTGGTCATGATGATGTGCCAACTAACGACGTTATCATCGAGAAGGTTGAAATCCTTGCTTGAGCCTAAGACCACACTTTTTATTTCAGATCTACATTTAAGTGCACAAAACGAGTCCTTGCAAAGCTTATTTTTAGCGTTCTTGCAAGGACCGGCTTTAATGGCTGATAAAATATATGTTCTAGGCGATCTGTTTGATGTATGGGTAGGACATGATGTACAAACTGCATTTCATGACTTAATAGCAAGTGCATTTAAAGCCTTAGCAGACAAGGGCATTGATCTGTATTTTATGGCTGGTAATCGAGACTTTTTGATAGAAAGTAAATTCTTGCAAAAAGCAGGCTTTGAGAAATTACCTGATCCTTGCATCATACAGCTACATGGCAAGCCATTTTTATTATCTCATGGTGATAAATTATGCACACAAGATGTGGCCTATCAGCGCTATCGCAAAATTGCGCAACATCCCATCACTAAAAGCCTATTTTTACTGTTACCTAAAAAAATGCGCACTCGTATTGCTCATAAATTGCGCTCAAAAAGCCAACAACATCAATCGGGACAACACAAAGAAATTTTAGATGTCTGCCCACAAACAGTAGATCAGATGATGATTGACTATAATGTTAAATACATGCTGCATGGACATGTTCATCGTCCACAATTTCATCACATAACATTGTGCAATCAACAAGCAATGCGATTTGTATTAGGCGATTGGCATCATAAAGCAAGTTTGATTTTTTGCACTGAAGATAAAATTTGCCTGTCAACCTACTGTATGAATAACGGCATAGAGATCATCGACAGTTATACTTTTGAGGCATCGCTTTCTTGCAATGATGCGCCTTTAGGTGCTGACATTGCTAATGTCTCACTGCAAAATGAATTTGTGGATTTAGCGTAAATCATTCCAAACGCAAAACCCAGCCCAAAAATAATCATGCCTTTTAATAACCAAGCATATTTTTCAAACAAAGAATGGCTTTCAGTTGAGGAGATTAACTCATGATAGTCAGCCCGAACATGTTGCTTTTGTTTAAACATGTAAAGAACCCTCTTAGATAAGATATCTATCAAGCATAACTAGCGGTTTAATAAAATTCAAGATAACTGAATCATTTTAACAAGCGCATCTAATTCACAAGCTTCAAAACCTGCTTTTAAGCGATGCTCGATGGCAATCGGCCCCCGAAGATGATTGGGTGCGTAGCGTTTTAACAAATCAACAAAAGTATCACGAGGATCAAGGCCTCGCTCTTTGCACAACTGATAATACCAATGATTCCCCGTTCTCACATGTGAAATTTCATCATGAAATATAATCATTAAGATTTGTGCCCCAACCTCATCATTGGCAGCACTTAAACGCTTTGCAATCTCAGGGGTGACATCTAAACCTCTGGCTTCTAATAAACGTGGTACGAGCGCCATGCGAATGAGCACATCATGTCCCGTTTTTTGAACCATTTCCCACAATCCTAAATGCGCTGGGAAATCTCCATAGCCATAACCATAGTTCTGCAAATGCTTCGCTAATAAAGTGTAATGATAGGCTTCTTCATGCGCAATTTTAAGCCAATCATAGTAATATCTTATCGGCATTTTTCGAAAGCGATAACAAGCATCTAAGGCAATATTAATCGCATTATATTCAATATGGGCTATAGCGTGTATTAAGGCTGCTTTTCCCTCGTCGCTTGAAAGCCTGCGTCTTTTAAGATGCTTTGGATCGACCAAAGATAAATTATCTGGCAAAGCACCTACAATTTCTTCAGATACAGGAAAATCTTCATCAAAAAAAACCTCACCCAAGAGCCAAGCTTGATATAGAGAACTAACACCTTCACATTTTTGCTGTGGTGATGTTGTGAGTAAAAGTTGATGGGATGTTGCAAAAAAAGGCGTCTTCATGGCGTGATTATTTCAAAAAAATGATATTTTATACACAATATACTTCTAAATACCTTTCATTACAATTTAGACAACATCTAAGCATTGATGTGCTATTGCTTTTGAGCGCAGCAACAGGGGCCCCACGGGGGGATGGGTGTTGCAAGCACAAATGCAAACAAATTTTATCAAGGTCTATTGAATGCTATTTAAAGGCAAAGCATCCCTTATTTAGAAGCTCGTAAGTTGGGAGATTTAGGAGATAGTGTATCTTCGCTCTTCCTACTTATATCATCATGTGACTTGCTTAAAGCATAACGGACAACAGAGCTTCTTAAATCCTCTTTAGCATGTTGGCGAGTAGACTTTCTATTCTCAAGATTTTCTTTTTCAACAATTACCCAATCATCATATTCATTTACCCCAAGCTTGGAAAGTTCCCGTTTTGCCATGTCCTGCGTCAATTGAAGACTTCTTGTCGCTAATGATTTGCTCATTTGACGTGCCTCAGTTTCAACTTTACTGAGTATTTTTTCTTTTTTGGTTTTACGTCCACTTAAATGATCACATAAAAACTTGTAAATCTGTGGATTAATACGCTTAGCCAATTCTAAATCATCAAATGCTTCATCATCAGATCGCCAGCCAAACAAGGTAGCAAAATGGTAATCGCTGTTATAAATATAACCTTTACGAGCGCCTTTACCACGCTCAATAATTTCTTGTAAAATATCTAGCCTATTAAATTCAATTAAATAAGTAATTGGTGACTTTCCGTAAATATCCTTCATCATAGCAACTTTTGAAGGCGTACTTCTCATACCGCCACCATAAAGCACATCACAAAAGGCTTGCGGCGTGCCATACATTGCCATATAGTGCAGTGGCGTTTTTTGATCTGGATAGTCTTGCTGACGACGACTTACTGAGTGATAGCCAATACGAAGACCATAAGGAATAGATTTCATTAAAGCACTGACTGTGTCAAAGTGACCTAGTTTTGCCGCAGCAAGCAATGCACAATGTTCATTAATTGGACCTGATTGATTAATTTTCGCGTCATGTTTTGATTGTCGCAAGTAACTTACCAGCTTTGTGTTGCCATTTTTGGC
>JBFXKR010000274.1:0-3649 GCA_050173595.1 Candidatus Berkiella sp. | reverse complement strand
AAAATAGGCAGGTATGAGCAAATGCACATGTGGATATATAGCAAATATGTTTCTATACTAGGTCTTATAGATGCCTAACTTATATCGATGCGATTACACGCATTCGGTAAAGATTTATTGTTAAATTTGTGAGGTAATTGTGGCAGATTCAAATTTGTTCGTTGCCTATGTTATAAACCCCTCTCGCCAACAAAATGCGCAGGTTTTATTTTCAAACCAGCATATTCATTTGCAAGAAAAGCGTATACAAGATCATATTGAACGCCAACATGGTACGCTGTTAAAAACATTTACAGAATCGATTTCTGATCACCGCCATCGTCATTTATGGCCGGCCCTAGAAGAAGCCATTAATTTTTGTATAGAAAACCATGCTTGTCTGGTGCTAGGAGAAATTAGAAACTTAACCAATAACGAAGGTTTCAGTAACCAAATATTAAGACTGCTAGGTGATAAACGTTCACCAAAAGAACCTTCCATGGATGAATTTAGCGGCGATTTTTTCTGCTGCGATCAACCCTTTATTACAAAGGATAATTTTACAGCGCTGATAGAGCATGCCAAAACACAACGCGAATTACATGGACAATTAATCAAAGCCGGCTTAAGTCGCACCTCAGCCAAATCAGGCAACCCACATGCCTCAGATGTGATAAGCAAAGTGAATCGTCCTAAAATTGATAATGCGATTGTATTTGCACTCATGCTACAACCTATCATTAATAACTATCGGCATAAAGGATACTCCCAACGCAAAATGGTGAGTGCATTAAACGAAGATGGTTTTACAGCGCCAGAAGGTGGTCAATGGGTATTGAGCCAGCTTCAAAAAGTGTTAGAAAGAATTAAATTAAACGAATCTGCTTTAAATTTAGAAAAACAATTTGTTGAATATCGCGGTCGCAAAATGTCTAACATAAACATCGCTGAAACATTAACCAAGCTCGATGTTCCTTCCCCTTTTGGGAATGCTTGGACAGAAGAATGCGTAGAAAAAGTAAGTGAGCGAATTAAGCAGCTCCATGATATTATACGATTTAATGAGTTCGTTATTGAACTTATGCCTATTATTGAGAAATACCATGTTGACGAGCTTACCGAAGAAGTATTTTCGCACGAGCTAAAAATGATTGGGGTTAATCTGCCGACGCAACCGCATGCGTCCTAAACTCCAAAGGAGAAATGACAATGGCCAACAACGATAAAAGTCCTGACATCGAAGTTCTACAAGCTTTTCTAGCCCAAGCGCCTGTAGATGAAATAGTGACTCGCTTAAGTGAAACGCTTAGAAATCGAGAAACCATTAGGGAAACTTTCTTTAGGGATAATGCAAATCACTATTTACCTATGCTTGAAGAAGCGCGCAAAAAAGGCGATACCTTTAATACCCTTACACGCCAAGTTGAAAAACAATGTGGGTATAACAAACCTGATTCACCTGTTGCCAAGAATAGATAGCGTTCTATCTGTTTGAATTTTTCAAACTTGCACCCTACCTTCTTGGCCATCTCTTTTTCAATCAGTTGACCAAAACCAGAGAATAAGGTTTAATGATTTCCCTGTGATGCACAAGGATTTTGCAGTTAAGGAGTCGCACTTGTCGGACTGGTTTAAAAAGATATCAACTCTGATTACATCCACCCAAGACAGCGTAGCTACACCCCTAGATTCCAACAAACCTCTTAACCAAACACTCTTTAGTAAATTAGACAAGTTACCTGACACTGTATTCAAGGGATTAAAAGGCACAACGCGCAGCGATCCCACTTTCGCTTCGCGAGATGTGCCAAAACATGCTATTACTAATAAAGCACAACAAATCCCTGTTCATGCACAAACAACGCTTAGTGAGACCAAAGACAAGGGCACTGCCGTGACTACCTCCAAAGAAGATGACAATATCAAGGCGCTGAAACATCTGCGCTCTTTACCCAGGGGAACCCAGGTAGACTCAAGAATTGCTGCCATTAAAAGTTTATTGGGTGATGGTGAAATCTTTAAAACCCTCAAAATGTTACGCTGGCCCCAAGGTGTGATTTGCCCACGTTGTCATTCATCTAACGTTGTACGTCGCGATCCCCCTGCGGATGCGGTTGATCAACGTCATTTTTATGTGTGCTTAAACTGTAAAGGTGATGGTAGCCCCAGCGATTTTGATGATTTTACGGGCTTGCCTATTGGCGAAATGCGTGCCTTAAAACAATGGATTTTATGCTGGTATCTGATTGGATTTTGCTCGGTTGCACAAATCGCTAAAGTATTAGGTATCAGTGTTCATGAAGTCATGCAAATCGCACAGCTAGGAAATGAACTGACCCAATTGCCGCAAGACAAAGCCACTTTACAGGCACGTCAGGAATTAGAAGAGCGCAAGCTTAAAGACAGTAAAAAGCAAAGAGAAAGAGTTGATCAGCAAGAAGACTATACCCGAAGTGCCAGCAAGGCTCCTTTAAAGCCAGGGTATAAATCAAAGAAATAATATCGTGTTTGCAAATAAAACGACTAGTTAAATCAGGTTTTCTTCAGCTTAATCTAGATTTCTTGCCTGATTTTTCCTTAGGCGCTTCTTTGACAGCCTTTTCACCGATGTCGTTTAAATTTTTACTCTTTCTAGTTAAATGATCTGCACACATATCTTTCAACTTGGTTTCAAGCGCTTTACTATCTAGTTTTCCATCTGTGCCTGGCTCTATTCCAAAATAGGCTTTACCTGCTGGCTCTGTATTACGATTTTTGCTTGTCGTGGTTGGATGCTCGTTGGCAAATTTACTAAAACAAGCAACTTCTTTAGGAGATAATGTGGCTTTACATGTAAATTCAACTTTTTGAGAGGGATCATTAGGATCAACAATATATAAAGATCTGCCTTGTATAATTGCTGTTGCTTTTAAACTTTCTAACATGGCCAAAGCTGTCTCTGGTTGCTTGATGGTGGGTGGGCGATAAGAAATAACAATAGGGTTACTTTCGCTTCCTTTATTGAATTCTGTCAAGGTAATAGCAAGCGCATCTCTTACCTGTCTTTTCATCATATTTAAATGCATTTTGTTACCTTTAAGTACTTTTTCTCTATCAAATGAAAAGCCAAGGTGAACAACCTTACCGCCGTCTGAATGTGAAATCTTGATAAGATTATAATTTGAAGCAGTAGACTCATGAAAGGTTTGATCAAACACATATCGTTTTTTAGAAACACTTCGGGATTCTAGTGTGCTATTCAAAGATGTATCAAATCCCTGTTTACCTCTTTCATTGGTCGTAAATCTTCGCTTGATCCCCGTCACATAGTGATGTTGGTGCTCTTTAAGCACGCCTTCCACCTGCGAAGATAAGTATGATTTTTCTTGTGGTGACAGATTTGTTCTATTAGCCAAGGCATCAATACGGGCCATTTTCCTTGCAATTTCGACATCAGAATAACGGCAATTATTATCATCTAACTTCATCATCGTACTAACGACTTTTAATATCTCTTCTAAGGCTAAAAATTTAGCATAAATCTGCTTTTTATCTTCGCCTTGGGCCTGGACACATTCACGCCTAGCGCCCTCAACCATAAAGTAGATCTGCTGGTAACACTCTCTTGGGTTAGTTTTGTTTTTAGCTAATTCTTCACCAATTTTACGAAAAGGGTTTTGCTGATAATGAT
>JBFXKR010000273.1:0-3650 GCA_050173595.1 Candidatus Berkiella sp. | reverse complement strand
CGGATCAATTATGTTAAGAAAATTGCTCCATTAGGTGTAAATACTATAGTTAATTAATTTAGAAGGCTATATCTCCTAAATATTTTTAGGAGCGTGGTCTAGACAATGGGGTCACTTAAGGGGCATACTTTACAGTATTTTAAGGCTAAGGGGGCTTCGTGTTATGGATGTGATCCAGCGATTGAAGCAGTTGAGTTTTGTAAAAAGCAAGGTTTGAACGTTGTTCCAACTCAAATGGGCTCTTTAAAGTTGTTTAAAGAAACTAAATTTGATGTTGTTATGTTATTGAATGTGCTTGAACATGTTGCTGATCCTATTAAGACTATTAAAGAAATTAAAAACGAAGTATTAAGGAAGGGTGGTATATTAGTCATTGAGGTACCTAATGATTATAATGCCTTTCAAGAATGTGCTACTAAAGTTCACAACATCAAAAAATGGTGGGTTGCACCACCAGCCCATCTTAATTATTTCAATAAAGACACACTTTGTGCATTATTGAAAGGCAATGAATTTAGGGTTGAAGAGCTTATCGGTTCATTTCCACTAGAAATGTTTTTATTGTTTGGCGATAACTATGTTGGTAATGCGAGTCTTGGTAGAGAATGTCATAACAAAAGAGTTGCCTTTGAAATGAATTTAATTGCAAATGGATATCAAAACGAACTTAGTAGTTTTTATAAAGCTTTAGCACAGGCCAATTTGGGCAGACAAATTTTAGTTTATGCCAAAAATGTCTAATATATATGAAGGTATAATATGAAAATTCAAAACATAGGTGGTGCTACTGCTATAATTGAGCACGATGGTAAACGAATATTGTTCGATCCATGGTTGGATGAAGGAATATTTCATGGTTCTTGGTTTCATTTCCCTCCCGCAAAGGTGAAAATTCAAGATTTAGGCAAATTTGATTACATTTATATTTCACATATCCATGAGGATCATTGTTCAGCTGGGACAATTAAGCATCTTAATTCGGATGCTGAAATTTTAATAATGGATAAAAACCCAAATTTTGTTGCTAAATTTTTAGATAACCATAAATTTAACTTTAAAAAAGTTCACTTAATCAAACCAAAAACACAGACTAAACTACTACAAAATCTCACAGTTGATATGATTGGTGGTGATCCTGCAAATCCAATGGCCTATGCGCTAGATTCGACACTAATTTTAAAATGGGATAATTTTGTTTTAGTCAATGCAAATGATTGTATTCCCTACAAAGAAGGGCTAGATTACATACTTGAAACGTATAAGCAAATTGATTTTGCTCTCCTGCCCTATGGTGGTGGATCAGGTTATCCTTCTTGTTATTTAAATTTAAGTGATAATGAAAAAATATCGGAAAGAGAACGCATTCTTACCGGGAGGTTAGAAGCTTTTATTTATAACGTAAATTATCTAAGACCAAAACATGTACTTCCTTTTGCAGATCAATATGTTGTAGGTGGCTCACGCTCACATCTAAATAAGTTTATTTCGCATCCTGTATCTCCAGGAGAAGTAGAAGATTATATTAAAGGTAAAGAGTTCCACAGCCATTTGTTGCTATTGAATTCTGGCCAGGTATATGATTTTGATGGGAATAAAACCAGCCCTAGTGTTGAATACTACAAACATACCATACATGACAGAGAGGACTATATTGAAACTCTGCTAAACAAAAAATATGACTACGAACATTTTGAGCTTAATCCTTCAGCTCCATTGGAAAAACTTGTTCAGTATGCACGAATGAGATTGTGGCAAATGCAAACAAAATTCAATTACTTTCCTGAATTTAAATTGTATTTAGATGCTTCAGATAAAAAAAGACGTTTCATGGTTGATTTGGTTTTAGAAAAAATAGAAGAAGTTTCATGCACTGGTGAGTGTTTGCAACCTTATTTAAGAATATCTGTGCCAAGCACATTGCTAATGTTGTTACTAGTTGGGCATATTTCATGGAACATTGCAGATGCAGCACTATTTCTGGACTACGAACGTATTCCAAACGTTTATGATGGCAAAATATACGAGTATTTAAATTATTTGAGGATATAACTGTGTCAATTTTTATAGAAAATAAGTCTATTGGTGCTAATCAAAAGCCATTCATTATTGCTGAGATGTCAGCAAATCATGAGCAATCACTAGATAAGGCTCTTGCCATTGTAGAGCAAGTTGCTAATTCTGGGGCTGATGCTATAAAACTACAAACTTTAAAACCGGAAAATATTACACTTGATATTGATTCAAGTGATTTTTATATTTCAGATGAAAATAATTTATGGACAGGTCAAACCTTATTTAATCTTTATCAAAAAGCGCATTTACCTTGGGAATGGCATGCCCCTATATTTGAGCATGCAAAAAAACTAGGTTTAATTGCATTTAGTACGCCGTTTGATCTAGATGCTGTTGACTTTTTAGAATCATTGAATGTGCCTTGTTATAAAATTGGATCTTGTGAAAATAGAGACATTCCCTTGATCCAAAAAGTAGCAAAAACAGGGAAGCCCGTTATCATATCTACGGGAATGGCATCAGTAGTTGAATTAGCTGAATCAGTGCAGGCAGCAAGAGAGGCGGGATGCGCTGATTTAGTTCTACTTAAATGCACATGCGCTTACCCGTCATTACCAATCGAAAATAATTTAAGAACAATACAGCACATGAAAGCATTATTTAACTGCGAAGTAGGTCTTTCTGATCATTCAGAAGGTATTGGTGTAGCTGTCGCTAGTGTGGCCTTAGGCGCTACAATTATAGAAAAGCACGTTAAGCTAGTTGATGATGAAGTAAGCTTAGATGCTTCCTTTTCAATGCCTACAACAGAGCTGAATCAACTAGTGATTGAAACAAAGCGAGCATGGGAAGCCTTAGGTGAAATACATTATGGCCCGAGCGAGTCAGAAATCAACTCTCTTAGGTATCGCCGCTCACTATACATTGCTCAAGATATAAAGCAAGGAGAATTATTTACAATGCATAATGTAAAATCAATTCGACCAGGTTTTGGGTTGGCGCCAAAGTATCTTGAAGTAGTTATTGGTAAAAAGGCTATAAAAGACGTTAGGAAAGGTGAAGCATTAAATTGGGATATGGTTTCTTAATATGAAAGTTTTGTTTTTCGCGCCCCATGCTGGGATCTGGCCACATGCGTTCCCGGAGGCTCTTATTGCTGAGTCTTTAGCTAAAGAAGGGAATGAGATTGTATATATAACTTGTGAAAAATCATTCAATAGCTTTTGTACTGTCATGGCGGCACATGGTTTGACAAATAATTCAACTACAATCCAAAAGGAAGATGTTTGCAATAAATGCAGTATAAATAATAACTTGTTACTCAAACAATTTCCTTTTAGATATCACTCTTTAAAAACATATATTGATAATTCCAATTATCAGGAAATTGAAGAGAAATTGTCTAAAATAAATCGGGAAAATCTAATTGATTTTACTTTGGATGAGGTTGAAATTGGCAGATTAACGCTATATCAAATATTACTTGAGTATAAGAAAAACACCCTAAATTTTTCAGACCAAGAGTGGCAGCGTGTTTTGGTTGATTTAAGAAATGCGCTAATAACTTTTTATGCTGCAAAAAAGTTTTTCCTTGAGGAGAAACCTGATGCAGTTATTGTATATAACCCCTTATATTC
>JBFXKR010000272.1:0-3654 GCA_050173595.1 Candidatus Berkiella sp. | reverse complement strand
AATGGGAAACGTTGGGTCGTTGTGGTGGATGCGGCTGGTAAACAAAACAAACGTGAAGTGAGTACTGGGCATACGACATTGTCTGATGTTATCATCACCCAGGGTTTGAAGCCAGGTGAAAAAGTAATAGCGCAAGAAAAATCATCTTCAAATGAAGAAGATAATGATGATTGAGTTACAGAATATTCAGAAGTCATATTTTTTAGCAGGTCAAGAAGAGCCTGTTCTAAAAGGCATTAATTTTAAACTGAATGACGGAGATATGGTAGCACTCATGGGGCCGTCAGGTTCTGGAAAATCTACCCTAATGAATATAATTGGTCTTCTTGACCACCCCACTTCGGGCACTTATAAACTGAACAAAACTGAAATTGCTTCATTTGAAAGTGATCAATTGGCTGAATTAAGAAATCGTTACATTGGTTTTGTATTCCAATCGTTTTTTTTACTTCCTAGATTGACAGCATTGCAAAATGTCATGTTACCGCTGCTCTATCGAAACATGTCTCGAGAAGAAATGGCAGTTTTGGCGATGGAAAAATTAAATAAAGTTGGCATGAAAAATTTATCCCATCATAAACCAACGCAGTTATCAGGAGGACAGCAACAACGAGTTGCTATTGCTCGCGCATTAGTAGGGAATCCCAAGGTAATTTTGGCGGATGAACCTACAGGCGCTCTTGATGCCAAGACGAGTCAGGAAGTTATGGAGTTGTTAATCAATCTTAACAATAACGAAGGTACGACTATTGTCGTCGTGACTCACGATGAAGATGTTGCAAGCCAATGCAAAGCAGTATTTCGTATTCGAGATGGGAGATTAATTTAGTATGTTCTTCAAGATCCATCTTCGCGAATCGTTGCAAAATTTATTGAGCGCTAAGCTGCGTTCTTTTTTAGCAATATTGGGTGTGTTGGTGGGAACAGCCTCGGTTGTTGCTTTGGTTTCGGGTGGTCAGCTTGCGACAGAACATGCATTGGCTCAATTTAGAGAATTAGGCACCGATTTACTTGCGGTGACTCTTCAGGACATCAGCCGTGATGGTGCTAAAGGAACGGATAAAGAAGCTGAATCTGATTTGGTACAGAAAGTGACTACTCATTTAAAAGGCATCGAATTATCTGCTCCTTACGCGGTAGATTTTTCTAGTATCAATTATGATGGTCATCAGCTACGTGGCAATATTGTAGGTGCGACAGAAACTTTGCAGAAAGTATTGAAATTGAAATTAAAGCAGGGAAGATTTATTTCTGATCTCGATCAAAAAGAATCCTATTGTGTATTAGGCGATGGTATTTACAAAAAGTTAGTTGGGATGGGCATGTTTGATGTCATGGGTGAGCATATTCGTGTGGGAGATCGATATTTTACAATAATAGGCGTCTTGGAGAAAACGAATGAAAATATGTTTTTTCTAGTTGATGTTAACAATTCAATTGTAATTCCAGCTTTTGCGGCTTTGACTTTAAACAATTATGTTTCCCTCAATAATATTGTGTTTAAAATAAAATCCGATCTAGGAATCGAAAAAATCAAGGAGTCAGTCACTACAGTATTTTCTGATTACTTTCCACAGAAGAAAATATTTTTTAGAAGCCCTCAGGAAATAATTAATGGAATGAAAAAGCAGAATGAAACATTCACGCTATTGCTCGGCTTTATTGGGAGTATCGCATTAATTGTGGGTGGAATTGGTGTCATGAATATCATGTTGGTTTCCGTAGTAGAGCGTCGTAGAGAAATTGGTGTGCGTATGGCAGTGGGGGCTAAACGACGCGATATTCAATTGATGTTTTTAACGGAATCTGTTGTTCTCACGTTGTTCGGTGGGTTGATGGGGGTGATAACGGGTGAAATTGTTGCATGGTTGGTTGCATTAATCAGTCAGTGGAAGTTTCATTTCTATTTCCTACCTTTAATTGTCGGATTTTTTGTATCAGCTTTGGTGGGGGTGTTCTTTGGATTCTACCCTGCGCGTAAGGCATCTTTGTTGGATCCTATTGAGACGCTACGATCTGAATAGAAAGTAGCAGATAGAGTTTGTGGCAAGATCGATAGTCTTGTGCTATGGTTATTTTTGAATAGCTATTCTTGCAGCTTTAGGTAAAGCTTTAGGCTGGGAGGCCTTCAGGTCGAACAATTTTTAAGGAGAGTTTTATGCGTAATTTAATCATTGGTGTTGTTTCTGGGTTAATGATGTTAGGCACAGTCAGTGCCATGGCTGCTGAGCCTGTTGGTGTCGTTGACTACCAAAAGCTTGGTCAGCTAATTTCTTTCCAAGATCTTTTTAAGACTCGGATGGAGACAGCAACAAGCGCATCTCGTCAAGATATCGAGACTTTAACAAAGGCTATGCAAGAAAAACAAAAGCAATTAGATGATAAAACAGCAAAGCTTTCTGATGCTCAAAAGAAAGAATTACAAAGTACAGTTGATCAGCAAAAACAAAAGCTAACACAAATGCAAACTGAATCTCAAAAGAAAGTTATGGAAATACGGACTAACCTTGGCAATGAGCTTAAGCAAAAGCTTGAAGAAGTGATGGGCCAAGTTGCTGCTAAACATAATCTTTCTGTGGTTTTAGTGAGTGCCAGTGTCGCTTATGCATCAAATAAAGTTGATGTTACTGATGAAGTGGCTTCAGATTTATCAAAAGCATTGGGTGTAAAACTAGTATCACCATCTGATCAAAAACCAGCGATGATGCAAAGACCTATGATGGGACGTACACCTTCCGCTCAATAAAGAGAGACTTAGGCATTAGTTAGTGAAAATTGTAATTTTAGGCGCGGGTCAGGTCGGATCAACTTTAGCAGAAAATCTAGCTGGAGAACATCACGATGTGACCCTCGTCGATATGAATGAAAATATTTTAAAAGATATTCAAGATCGTCTTGATGTTCGTACTGTTGTGGGTAGTGCATCATATCCTGAAGTTCTGCGGCAAGCTGGCACAGATAGTGCGGACATGCTGATTGCTGTGACAGATAATGACGAAGTCAATATGATTGCTTGTCAAGTAGCCTATTCTTTGTTTAACACCCCTTCTAAAATAGCGCGAGTTCGTTCACCTCATTATTTTATTCGTAAAGAATTATTTGGTCAGGATAGCCTCCCAATAGATGTTTTTATCAGTCCAGAAACCTTGGTGACAAATTATATCAAGGAATTAATCGATCACCCTGGGGCATTACAAGTTTTAGATTTTTCAGATCATCGTGTGAAATTAGTGGCTATTAAACCTCATTATGGTGGATCTATTATTGGGAAATCGTTAAAGAAGCTGAAAGATTATATTCATGGCGTTGAGGTAAGGGTGGCTGCTATCTTTCGAGATGGTCGCTCTCTCCCATTGAATGGATCTACGGTTATAGAAGTGGGAGATGAAGTTTTTTTTATAACGGCGAGTGAAAATATCCGAGCCGTAATGGCTGCGTTGGGACGAACTTATAGGCCTTATAAGCAAATTATGATAGGTGGTGGCGGAAATGTGGGAAGTCATTTGGCCGCACAGCTTGAGAATGATTATCAGGTCAAAATTATTGATCACAATCGCGCGAATTGTGAACGTTTAACGAAACGATTACATAATTCTACTGTTCTCTGTGGGGATGTTGCTGATAAAGAGCTGCTGTTCAATGAAAATATTGAGC
>JBFXKR010000271.1:0-3665 GCA_050173595.1 Candidatus Berkiella sp. | reverse complement strand
TAATGGATGATCCCGTTCATGATGGAATCGCGCCACAACGAATTGAATATACCGTGATGTTAAACTGTCTTGAAAGAAAAAATGAGCATCCCTTCACCAGACGAAAGTTAAGAGAACGTGATCTAATACACGATAGGGCATTACAAAAAGAAATCAGAGATCACTTATTAGGACTTGATAAGCCAAAGCCTGCACCTGAGCAGGACCAGGCAGAGCCAGCGCCTTTAGCCCCTGTGATCACACCGGCTCGAAAGTCCAAACAAAAGGCACGCAAGACGGTTTCAGCTAAAGCGGCCCAAGATGGTGCTCATAGTAGGCCTCAAAGAAGTAGTCAAAGGCGGCGCTAGGGGCTTTTTTATCTTTAGGCTTTGCTTATTTTGGCCGATAGATTTAATCTCTAAAGAGGTGCTCTTATCAAGGAAAGGCCATGTCATTCAAACTTGGAATTTTAGTCATTCTTTTTACGTTGATTTTAAGTTCAGTTACCCATGCAAAGGGGACTCATGAGGAAGGCCAACTCAAAGCAAGTGGCTCACTTAATTTGCATAGTGCCACCCAGTTGCATGCTAAAACGATACCGCTAAGAATTGATGAAGAAACCTATGGTGACATAAGCTTATATCATAGCAAAGCGCATAATATGGATTCAGTCAGGGGCGCCTTTTCTTTTCACAATGACTCTCATAAGCTCGCTAAATACAAATATCGCGTTATATTAAAAGATAGAAAAGGGATTGTTGCTCAGACACGTGGCACTTTACATATTGCACCTGGGCACACCCAAAAAATTAAAATAAGTAATATTGTGTTAAGAGAGCGCGATATTAAAAGTATTTCTGAATACGAAATACTCATGACCCATACGCATTGAGCAGCAAACCTAGGCTATCAGTCCTATAGCCTTCTTTGAATAGAGGCCCTATTCAGTAGCATGACAATCGCACTAAAATTATCGTGTATTTCTTATGTAGGGGACGACCTCAGTGTCGTCCCGATAAAAATACTGATTTTAACAGGGCCGGCACAGAGTGCCGGCCCCTACGAAGATTCTAATCTTTGTGCTTGTATCTCATAATTTATAAAAAAATCATATGGTTACTGTTGTGCAATTGCCATCTATTCAGTAGTGCTAAAGCATCATCTATTCTCTCTATCACTTGATCTAAAGAAAGGCGTCAGCACATCAATACTTAGATTTCTCCAAATGATAATCAAAGGTATTTAGTTCAAATGGCAATTAATAATAGCGCTTTGCACACGCAAGAAACTTTCATTTTCAAAAGCAATTTCTTGGTCGCTTAGATTAAGGCAATTATTGTAAAATCCTGAGATGTCTTGTTGAGAGTACTCATTTTTAAAGAAAAAGGTGTAGGCTATTTTTAAATCTAAACAATATCTAGGATCAGCTGGGTTAAAGGCAGACACATATTGAGGGTAAATCCTAAAAAACTCTCTTAAGGACAGAAAATCATTAAAATTGGGACTGTTAAAAATGCGATTGCAGACCTCGTTTTTATCTAGATTGTAGGTTGTGATAGAAGCAAAGGTGAAGTTGCTCATGAATAGAGAAATAGTAAAAATAACAAGTTTAAAGTAACGCATAGGTCTAACTCAAAGCAATGTTTAGTATAAGACCCGCTTTAGATAAAATTAGTTCAAATTAGGTGCAAAGGCACAGATAACATTGACATTAACTGTGCCAAATAAGGGGGGAGATTATCTTTGAAAAGCGCCGGAGCCTGCTCTGGCCCCAGGACGTTTATACCATGGAACGTTCGCGTTTTTATTACTGTAGCTATTACTATTATTGTTATTGTATCTGTTGCCATTAGAATAGTTTTGTCTTCTTGATGAAGCATAGGTTGATTTTGGCTCTGAATTGGTTGTCAAGTATGTATCCAGTGGCAGTGTTTTAATATTTTGAGCAACAAGGGTGAAGTCAGGAAGAGAAACGCCTTCGCCTCTGTTGAGATTCTTTTTATCAACATATTGAAATACTAAGCTACCATTTTGACCAGGATTTTTAAAAATACGGCAAAGATTGTTTTCTACTTTTGCATTGGATTGGTCAAATTTAACAAAAGTAACTAACACGTCTGAATTTTCAGGGTTTAAATTTTCAACATCCATGACTTCAATTGATTTTTTCTTTTTTAAACCCGCGGCAATGATGGTTGGATCATTTTTATCAAGTACATGGGTTAATATAATGCTCGAAGAAGATCCGCTTGCAGGCTCATATTCTGTAATTAAAACATTATTTTGTGGCTTCTCAGAGCTTTTATAGTATTTCATGCCATTAAAATAGATTTCACTAGGACCTAGCGCAAAACTTGTAACAGCATAGCCAAGACAAAATAAAGTTGTGAGGATCTTTTTCATTGTTAGTACTTCATAAAAAATTAAGGTATTTTAATTATCGGCGCTGGGATAAAATTCTTTATCTGTACGAACTTATAGTAGCCTCATTTTTGGGAATTATCATTTTTATGATTTGTGAGTATTAATTGCTTTAGTCGTAAAATGCAAAATTTAATGAAAGCATTCTTTCCTAAAATCTAAGTGCAACCACTATAGCTTTTGCTAACATGTTTACGTACACTATTTCGATGTTTTATGAAATAGAATCTTATGTAAAAGTAGTATCAAGATTTGCAGGTCTTGGTGCAAAGTTTATTGGTGTTTTGTTAACAATATATGGGATCAAAGAAATTTGGTTTCGAAAGGAAAGTAAACAGCTTAGTACCTTATTTAAACTAAACTTAACATTACTATATTTGGCACATATGGCTGCAGTGAGTTTGGCGATTGCAGTTTTGTTTGGTTACACACTAGTAAGCTCTGCTGTTGCCGCTGCGATTGTAAGCGGTACTGCATTAGTCAAAGCGATAGTTGATCTCATTAAAGAAAGGTTGCAGCTTTATATTTTGCATAAACAATATAAGGAGCAAAAGCAGCATTTTTCCATTTATTTATCTATTTTTAACAATCGACTCGAAATATTCAACAAAAATAATCAAAGTTTATTAAGTAAAACTTTTGATTTTATTTCAAATAAGTTTATGGGCTTAGTTTCTAGAGTTAAAAAAATCAATTTTTCTTTGAGTAGCTCAAATGCGACCTTAAGTAACCTAAACGATATTGCCGTTGAGATAGATGAATGCCGTAATGACGTAGAAGGTCTAGATGCTTTAGCAAATGATCTCTCATCCATTATTCAGACTTCAAAAAAAATGATAGATTTGCAAAACGAGATTCAATTAATCAACCAAGAAATAAATAGTAAAAACTATATTGTTCAATTTACGGGGATAACGGCAAGTTTGACACTATTACTGTGCTTTCCTATTAATTGGATAGCACTCCCTTTTGTAAATCCACTGGTGCTTTTGATTGGGATTGTTTCTGCTATGACAAGTATTTGGGGTATTTATCAAAAGTATCTCGTTGAAGATGAATTATTAGCTGTACAAAACAAACAGGTTCACGGATTAATTAAGAGCACTGTTCAAAACGTTGAAAAAATAAATAAAGTGCAAGCGCGAGATGAATTAAAAAGAAAGTTAGATTTAATGGTTGATAGTTTTGATAAAAACAAATCGACAGAAAGTAAAGTGATCCCCGTTATTCTCACGAAAAGTGTACTAAAGCAATCGCAACACTCA
>JBFXKR010000270.1:0-3677 GCA_050173595.1 Candidatus Berkiella sp. | reverse complement strand
ATCCAAGCGGCGATATTAGAGAACAGCTCAAACAGCGTATTGCCAACCTTCAAGACAAGGACGCTGAGAAATTTGGTAATGCCATCGAAAAGATACTTCGTGAACATAATATTAAATTAAATAGAGCAGAGTCTATACAAATGATGCGCCCAATCCAAGCTTTTGTTGGACAATTTCATGTTCAAAAAATAGCCAGCACCATTTCAGATAAAGATCCAAAGCGCTATGCTGCATTAAGCATTGCAGGCGCTGGTCAATCTGAAGCCAGCGGTTTTGGTCGCTTTCACGCCAAAGAAAGATTAAATGGTTTATCACACAAAACAAAGGAAAACAACAACACAGTTGCATGGCATGAAGGTAATGAAAATGATCCATTAGCGCATCATTTTGTGATTCAAAGCAAAAGTAGCGTAAAGGATGGATCTGAAGAAGTTGAAGGGGAACTCAATATACTTGGCTCTGACTTTGAACATATTGTTTCATTTTATGAAGAAACAATGGCTAAAGGCATACCAGTGGTTGTTAATTGCACTGATGGTATTGATAGAACAGGGATGGTGATGACTGCCTTAATGATGCTACACCGATATAATCAAGACTTAATAACTGATGGTATAGATTTTAGCAAGCTCTCGCAGGCCCAGCAGCAAGAGATTATATTGAATATTGTCGAAGACTTAAAACGAGACAGAGGCCCTGCATTTTTAAGATCAACCAAAGATGTATCCAATGCCGTCATGATGGGCTACACCTTGATAGCCGCGCAAAAGCAAATGAAATTTGAAGCCAAACTAGAAGATCCAACGCTTAAAGCAATTTTAGCTAAAAAGCTTGAACCTGATGCGCTATTACGAGAACTAGAAAACGAGCTCCCTAATTTGAAAGACGAAACAGCAGCGCTTGCCCATCAATGGCGTGATCTTGTTGCACAGCGTTGTGAGGCAAATCGTATATTCATAGAAGCAAACAATGATTCCAGTAAAAAATGTCAAGAAATTAAAGAAATACAAAAAAAACACAAAGCAACTGATGAAGATGGTTCTAAAGACTCCGAAGTCAAATCTCATGCTGATGGAAGCCCTATAAAAATTAATAAAAAAGATGTATATGCTGTAAAAGATGCACCTGTTAACCTTTTTAACGGGTTAATCAAAGAGGGGTTTGATCCCAACATGGTTTTAAAAGATAATAAAAATATGTTTAACTTCGCAGCAGAATCTTTATTAAAAAACCCAACGGCTGAAAATTTTCAAGAAATGGCGGTCCTTCTTAAAAATGGCAAAATCAGCGCACATAAAGCGGTTGAAGAAACGCTTAAAAAATATGATATGGACCCAAGAATAATTGGTATGCTGTTGCAAATTAAAGAAGATAAGAAACAAGGTCTTAACGCTGTTAAGAAAGAGCTCAAGGATATGAGTCCACAAGAAAAGGCTAAACTTAAAGCCCAATTAAAACACCTATCTGACGTTGAAGGTGCCGACAAAAAGGCTATTAATCAATTAACCCGCGCCTTGCCCTCAACTAGTGTTAAACAAGTGATTAAACATCAAGTGCTTTCGCGATTACCAACCGCTAAAGCCAAGAAGATGCAGCAGCAGCAGAATGCTACCGCCGCCCCTCTTGAAGGTCAAATGCCCCAAAGCAATGTTGCGCCTCCCCCACCGCCGCTGCCTCAAACCGAACGTCAAAATGATGAAAATGCGGAGAAAGCAAGAAGAGAGATGGCTTCTGAGCTTTTTAACGAAGGACAAAAGCAATCATTAGAACAAGAAAATATTGCGTTTCTTCAAAATGCACTTAAAAAATATGTTCAGCTAAATGAAGGTCTTGAAAATACTATAAGTCTCGAAGATTTATATTCATTTAACAAAAAAATTGATGATTTGTGCGAGCATTCAAATCCTGAGATTCAAAACGCAGCGAAAAATATTAAAAAGATCATTGACACACACACACCTGGGCTCATTGAGGAAATTCAAGGTTACCCATTACCACAGCTTGCTCAATATGTTTTAGATCAAGAAAGGCAAACCATGGCGGCTGATAATGATGCCCCCCCTACACAACCACAACAGCAAGCAATAGAAGACGAAACAACTGCTATGCCATCAAGAGAAACATTTGAGGCAAATGAGGCACGAATGCAGGCCCAAACGACAACATCAACAGCGCAGGTAGAAGAAGAAGAAGAATTCACGCCGCTGTCACAAAGCGCAGCATTTAGAGAAGCACAACCACAAGCGCAAGCAGCACAGTCACAACCTCAAGCAGAACAAGCATCCGTAAGCTCTGTAGCTGCCGGGCAAGCGGCAGCATCTGATTCAGCAAGACCAGATAATATGAAAGAGAATTATGCCAACGCTGTATATGAAGGCGATTTTAAGACCCTAATTGGGCAGTACAATTACACCAGCTCTCCCGATGTCAAACAGAATCTTGAGAGTCGATTACTTCGTATTGTTAATCATGTTATTGAATTGACCAAAGATCCCGACGCAAAGGTGCGTGACGCCGCGCAAGCTGCTTTAAAACATATTAAAAATGATCCAACCCTGGCTAATCACCAAGATCTAAAGTCTAAAATAGATGCTTTGAGTAAACAACCTGTCATACAACAAGAGACTCGTGCGCGTAGTATCGTGTTTAACCCCCTTAGCCCATCATCTAGCGCTCAACAAAGACCCCTTGATGATTATATTTATTACAAACAACTTCACGAACAATTAAAAGAAGTAGAACGAAAGCTCGTTGATTTTCAAACAAACCCTGTCCCGTATGGGCCAGAAAATGATGAAAACTACAATAATATTGAAGCAAAATATGACATAAAAGAAAAAATTGCCCAACTTGATAGGCAAAATTCCGATTTCAAGAAAAGATATGAGGCTGAAACAAAACCTAAATCTGAATCTGAAAAAAAACGAGGGTCTTTTGGCTCAAAAAAATAATAGTCGCTGGCGAGAAATTTAATTTGAGGTGATTTGTTGGGGCGCCCAAGGGTAATGAGACATTGTGATTTGTTCAATGCCACGCCCGATACTTACAAATTAAATCATACGCCGCCTGAATACGCTGCACTTTTTCTGTAGCCACTTTAATCATTTCATTGGGCAAACCCTTTGCCACCAATTTATCTGGATGATGTTGACTCATCAGTTTGCGATAAGCAGTTTTGACTTGCGCGTGTGTTGCACTATCTGGCACCCCAATCAGGGCAAAAGCTTTCGCTAATTCATCTTGCGGATTAGGCGCAACATATTGTTCTTGTTTTTGATAAGTATAGGCTTGATCGTTATATCGCTGCGCCTCCATTTGTAAAACCACTGAGTGGGAGATTTTTAAGCGATCACATAAAATAAGCAGTACTTGATGCTTTAAGCGATTCGCTTGACCATCTACCAGTGCGGCTTGAATTTGAATTTCAACAAACAACTGTACCAACTGGGGTTGGCGGCCACAATGTTTCACGAAATTATCTAACGCTGCGGTAAAATCAAATTGGGGGGATTTGCCTTGGTTAAAATAGTCAATGGCCATTTTTTTTTGCTCAGGCGATAACTGCAAATGCGCCATCGCCTCACGCGCCACTTGAATTTCTTTTTCACTGACGCGGCCATCTAGTTTGGCAATGTACCCCATCATGGTAAAAGTTGTCTTAAAAAATACTTTTTTAG
>JBFXKR010000269.1:0-3682 GCA_050173595.1 Candidatus Berkiella sp. | reverse complement strand
GTTCCTTATGTTGCTTTTAATGATAGTCAATCACCGACGCTGTTAAGAATGGGCACACAAGTTCAAGGGATGCAAACGCTACAGCCTGCTTTTGCAAACTACCTTGGGGCAAAAAAAAGTACAAGCGACAAAGAAACACACCATATCTATTTTAATTTGCTTAAAAGGAACATGAAAAATCAAGGCGGAAAATTCGAGCGATATTTTGAGCGCGCAAAAACACGAGCACTTGAATCCATTAATACTAAAGATATGGGCGCAGTTGTTATTACTTTGCCTGCTGACAGTGCCTTCTTTTTTGAGGGTTATTCAAAGTCAAGAGCAAAAGCTGTTGAACCGCAAAGGCGATTTAAACTTGAGGATATTCAAAATGAGTTAATCCAAAGTATTGCTGACAATAAGAATGACTTTTACATACCCGACGGCATCAAAGAGAAACTATTTAAAGACAGCACAAATAAGATAATATCTGATTTATATCAAGAATCCGTTGATTTTGTGCTAGGTGAAAATAAAACTAATGAAGTCACTGCGCAACAGCGACAAGCCATTTTATTTGATTTTGTAAAATTTGGATTAACAAACTATATTGTTAAAGAACTCAATCCTGACACCATGAATATTTCCTGCAAAGATGCTATTGATAGAGGGGGCGTTCATGCCCTGTGGTATGAATTTCGTCGTCAAATGTCACAAGGCAAGATCATGAGTGAAGCAGAGTTTAATATGCACCTTGATGCCTCTGCTTTACTTGTGAAGGGAAGACCTGTTAATGATCATCGTAATTTGATTTGGAATATGCTCAATGAGTCATATATGAATAATCCCAAATCCTATCAAAACTGTCCCTGGGTAAAGCAATGGCTAATTAATAATTATCCCATTGAAAGTAAAGTAAGAGCATTGCAAGCAAAACAATCATTAACTGCCAAAGAGCAAGCGCTATTAGACCACCATCATGAAGCCGTTAAAGCCTATAAAGCTGCCATGCCAACAATCGTTGCTAAATCAGAGCCTATGAGTATACCCGCAACAATCAATGTAACGCCCCAAGCTTCTACTAGAGTCAGCATGGGATATTTGCACCGTATGAGAGATGATCTTTCACCTCATCTTGCACCAACACCAGAACAAACGCTTGAGCAATCTCATAATCGGCTTGAGAGCATGCACCAGTTTTTAACCAATTCATCCAATCAAGCACAATTAGGCATTTCTGAAGTCAAAAGAAAAGGACAAACCCCAGAACAACAACCTGAAATCTCTTTTAAAATGAAGGTAAGTGAAAGGCCGGTTAAAGTGATTGCAAAACCAAAAGAAAACCAAGATACTTTGATATATGCCACAAGAAATCATGTTCCTTTAGAAGATTTCGAAGCCGTCGCTATGGCGCTTTGTAAAGTTGTTTTACAGTCAGCAAAACCAGGTTGCTCCTTAGATTTTTCCGTAGCACCACCTGAAAAAAGACCGATTCTTGAACGAGTATTTAAAGAGGCGATTGCTCAAGGGATTAAAGATGGCAAGTATAATGATGTGACAGCGCCTCATATTGTTACAGTTACGTCACCTAAGATCGAGCCAACAAAACATACCCTCTAACAGGAGTGTACACATGAGCTTTATCAGCGAATTCAAAGCCTTTGCCATGAAAGGTAATGTTATTGATTTAGCCGTTGCGGTGATTATCGGCGCGGCTTTTGGCAAAATCATTTCTGCTTTAGTAGATGGCATCATTATGCCTCTGATTGGGGTGCTGTTAGGTGGCATAGATGTCTCCAGCAAAGCCTTTACTTTAGGGCATGCTGTTGTGAAGTGGGGGGCGTTCTTACAATCAATCATCGACTTTACAATTATTTCTTTTGCAATTTTTTTGGCAGTTAAATTAATAATGTCCCTTCAGCTCAAAAAAGAGCAAGCACCTCCTCCTCCATCCCCTGAAGTTCAGCTGTTAACCGAAATTAGAGATCTGCTTAAAAACCAATCAAAAGAAAAATCCTAATAAAATTCGTGTTAATAGCAGATTGTAAACATAGTTATCTTCCATTATTATCATTAAAATCAGAGGGATCTCGTTTATTTTGGATTAAGGACTAAAAGTGGTTAAAGTAACCAACATAATAAGAATAGTGCTACTGATCCTATATTGTTCCCACCCCTATGCTCACACCGATGCGCAAAGAGATGCTGCCATCGAAGTAGCCTTACCCAAATTTGAGAAAGGCTTACAACAGATAATGAAAGCAAATGGGATCCCTGGGGTTGCCGTTGCGGTGGTCTCAAAAGACAAAATATATTACCTTAAAGCCTTTGGGGTTAAACGCGCCGGCAAGCCCGAGAAAGTTACCACCAGCACCTTGTTTCAAATAGCTTCTTTATCAAAACCAGTTTGCGCCACAATGTTGGCAATTTTGCAAGATAAGAAAAAACTATCTTTTGAAGATCCTGTCAGCAAATTCGTTCCTAATTTTCAAACTCTCAAAAAAACCGAGCCGGTTAGGATCTGTCACTTGGTAAGTCATAGTTCAGGCGTTCCAATCGGGGGATTTAATGATTTTATTGAAGCAAGAATGCCAAGACAAAACATACTCGCTAAATTAAAAAATGCGCGCTCAAATGCCGTACCTGGGAAACAGTTTGCCTACCATAATGCAATGTATGGCGTCGTTGAAGATGTGATCACCTCAGCATCTGGTAAACCTTTTCCACAAACGATGAAAGACGAATTGTTTGCGCCGCTTGGAATGACACATGCCTGCGTGGGTTATGAACCCTTATTACTGTCAACCAACAAAGCCTATCCGCATGTGCCAAATGGTAGAGGTAAATATGTGCCTGCACAGCAATATTCAAATGCTTATTATTCTTTTCTTGCTGCGGGTGGGGTCAATGCCTCTGTAGAAGATTTGGTACCGTTCTTACAACTATACTTAGGCAAACCCTCTCAAATCGTTACACGTAGTACCTTAGAAGAGCTTACCAAACCTTATATTAAAAATAATAAAGCCATCATGATTTCTGAAGCACGTAAAGGACGTGTCAAAGACACTTACTACGGCTTGGGTTGGCATTCTATGCATTATGCACAACACAAAGTGATCTATCACCAAGGTCACCTTAAAGGTTTTAGAAACTTTATGGGCTTCATGCCCGATGAAGTTGGCATTATTATTTTAACCAATGCCGATAAAAGGCATGCTTCCAAAATCGCCCTTAAGTTCTTTGATGCTTATATGAATTCATAAAAAATAAGATGATGACTGTAGATCCTAAAACTAACATAGGTAAATTTTAGGATCTCATATCAAAAGAGGGATATATCAGCTTGGCCCTTCCTGGGGTTTTAATTGCGGCTCTGTTTCAGGCAGCTTAACCGAAGTTAACTTTTTACCTGCCAGGTTACGTAACATCACATAAAACACCGGCGTTAGGAACAACCCGAAGAAGGTAACCCCTAACATGCCATAAAATACTGCAATCCCCATTGCATGTCGCATTTCAGCGCCTGCGCCCGTTGAGGTGAGCAATGGCACAACGCCCATAATAAAGGCAAATGATGTCATTAAAATGGGACGCAATCGTAATTTAACGGCTTTCAATGCTGCTTGTACTGGTGTTCGCCCCTCAAGCTCTAGCTCACGCGCAAACTCAACAATCAGAATCGCATTCTTACAAGCAAGGCCCA
>JBFXKR010000268.1:0-3702 GCA_050173595.1 Candidatus Berkiella sp. | reverse complement strand
GTGATTGGCAATATTGGGTTTTATGCCTTATCTTGTGCCCTAACCAATTGGATTGCGGTTATTATGTTGTTTGAAAAGGTTCCCTTTATTTATGGCTCTGGCGTGATACCTGCGCGATTTGAAGCCTTTAAAGGCGCCATTAAACAGCTGATGATGAATGAGTTTTTTACACTTGAAAATATTCAGTCTGTGGTGTCAAATGCCTCACTTGATTCAGCTATGTTGCAAGAAATTGCAAATGAAGTCGACTATGACAAAATGTATACAGCATTGGTGGAAGCCATTTTTGAATCCAAAATTGGCTCTGTTTTTTTTATGATGGGTGGGCAAAATGCAATAGAGCCCTTGCGTGAGCCAGTACAGCATAAAATGCGGATTGCCATAGAGAGTATTTTGGCAGATAAGAAACTACATCAAGCGATGTTAGAAAAAACAGCTGATCCGAAGCAATTTTTAAGTAAAATAGAACAAGTAGTTGATAAGCGTTTAGCCAAGCTAACACCTAGCATGGTTAAAGAAATAATTCAAAAAATGATAGCGCAACACCTTGGTTGGTTAGTAGTCTGGGGAGGTGTTTTTGGCGGTTTGATTGGATTGATAGCAAGTTTCATATAAGTGATATAATAATGAACAGAGAAACAACGTTTAATGAGTATCTCCTGTTTCTGCGGGAATCTATTCAGAATTTAGCAGAATATTGGGAAAAGATAGGTCACGATAATCCACACATAAAAGACATCACTGTCGGTTTAAATCACAACGATCCCTTCATTATCTACAAAGCCAGCATTGCTGCAACGCTGTTGTTAGAAGATAGATCCATCTATCATTAAATTATAGGAAGTATGCATGAGCGTTCTTAAACAGCATGAAGTTTATAAAAGCTTCTACCAGATCCTTCATCCCTTAGTTGCCAGCAAGCTTTCTTTAATGAGAGATAAACGTACTGATCATAAATTGTTTAGAGAATTAGTACACGAAATTACCTTGCTGTTGGGTTATGAAGCAACCCAAAATTTGCAAACCAAAGAAATTGAAATTGAATCTCCTATTGAAACATGCTCCTCGGCAGTATTATCAGGTCCAGCGCCAGTGATATTACCAATTTTACGTGCAGGGGTTGGCATGGTCGATGCTTTATTAAGCTTGATGCCTTCTGCGAAAGTAGGTCATATTGGCTTATTTAGAGATGAAAAAACACTCAAGCCAGAAGGCTATTATTTCAAGATTCCAGAAGATGCTAGCTTGCGCCATTTTTATGTGTGCGATCCCATGTTAGCAACCGGTGGTTCTGCTATTCGTGCGGTGAGTACCTTAAAAGAGCATCAAGTGAAGAGTATTACCTTTATTTGTGTGGTTGCAGTCCCTGAAGGTTTAAAAGCATTTTTTGATGTGCATCCTGATGTGACGGTATATTCTGCTAGCTTAGATAGATGCTTAAACAGCAAAGGCTATATTTGCCCAGGTTTAGGTGATGCCGGTGACAGAATGTTTGGCACTTTGTAAGCATTTTTGAATAACCGCTAGGGCATTATCAATATCAGCTTTATTTAAGTAAAGTGGTGAAATACCAAAACGTATTACATTGGGATTGCGATAATCCACAATGATACCTTGCTTGATGAATTGCTTGACCAAATCTTGTGCATCTGGATGATAAAAGGCAACATGGCTGCCGCGCTGTAATGGATCTTGTGGTGAGAGGCACTTAAACGCTGGCAAAAATTGTGCACATTTTTCGATAAGATACGTGGTTAATGCCTGGCTTTTTTTCTCAAGGCACGGTAAATCTACGTTATCAAAATGCTCAAGTGCGCCCAGCAATGTTTTCATGCTCAAAATACTGGGGGTGCCACTTAAAAAGCGCTTAACCCCAATCGCTGGGTGAAATGTTTGTAAGAATGCAAAAGGCGTTGCATGTCCCATCCAGCCTTGTAGCGGCAAATGATCTTGATGCTTTGGGTTAACGTAAATAAAACTGGGGGCGCCAGGGCCACCATTGAGATATTTGTAAGTGCAGCCCACTGCAAAATCGACCTCATTTTGAGCACAATGAAGGTTCATGACACCAACACTATGAGAAAGATCCCATATTGTCACAATACCTTTTGCTTTTGCCATTTGATTGATGTGAGCCATATCCCATTTGTTCGCACTAAGATAATCCACATGTGTGAGTAACAAAACGGCAACATCACTATTTAAAGCCGTGAGTATATCCTCCTTAGGGAGCGCTATATAGGTGACGTCTTTAAGGTTAGCAACGCTTTGCGCAATATAATTATCCGTCGGAAAATTATCGATTTGTGTTAAGATAATGTTTCTTTTTGGATTGATAGATAGCGCACATAATAGCACTTTAAATAAGTTTAAAGTGGTGTTATCGCAAACGATGACGTCAGCATGACTTGCGCCAATTAAAGGCGCAATCTTTTGGCCACAAATTTCTGGCAAATCAATCCATTGTGATTGCTCCCAAGCACAAACTTGCTCGGTTTCCCATTGATGGGCGCCATTGAGTAAAGCTAATTTGGCAGATTTTGAAATAGGGCCAAGAGAGTGTCCACAAAAGTAGTGTTTATGCTCTGGGATCTCAAACTGCTCTTTGCGATATACCTTCATGATGCCATAGCTTGTTTTTTATGTTGAACAGCAATTGCAAATAACACAATGATCCCTGTGACCAATTTTAAATCAGTCGGTGCAAGCCCAAGGCTTAACACGAATCCTTGAATTTGCTGATAAACAATCGCGCCAACCAAGGGTGCTAAGCATTGTCTTTTGAGTGTATGAGTGCCAATGAGACTCTCACCAATCATCAATGCTGCCAGCGCATGAATCACCATGCCCATGCCCATACCGATATCGGCATACTGTTGTAGCTGTACTATCAAGCTGCCAGCTAAACCTGTGAGTGCGTTACCAATAAATAAGCCAAGTAAAATATAAGGGGTAAGGGCAATACCTTGTTTTTGCATAAACGCAGGGTTTAATCCCACGGTTCGTAATCGTAATCCCTTTTGTGAAATTAAAAATCGATAAAATAGCACCAGGATGCAAAGGTTTAGGGCTAGTAACAATATCACTGTCAATAGCATTGAATCGTTAAAAAAGCTAAACAAGGTATGATGATTAAATAACGCGATATTGGGTTTTTGCATGATGCGCAGGTTAACACTATAAACCATGGTGGTAACCAAGATCCCTGCTAAGAGCGTATTAATTTTAAATCTTAAGTGTATGATTGCTGTTGCAAGTCCTAATAGCCCACCAGATAATATTCCAATGCCTATGGCCACGATGGGTGAGATGTGCATTAACAATAAGCTAGCTGTAATGGCACCTGATAAAGGATAAGCGCCATCGCAGGTTAAATCTGGAAAATTCAGAATTTTAAATGGGATCATTACGCCTAGCGCTATTAAGCTTAAAATCAGACCTTGTATGATGCCACTTAACATAAGTTCTTGAAGCATGATTAACATACCTCCTTTGTTTTTGTCATGGCACTTGGCATTATCCCCTCATGAAAGTAACGCAACAATTTAGGGATGGTTAAGGATTTTTTTTGTTTTGCATTGAGATCTAATACAATACTTCCCTGATGCATCAGGATGAGGCGATTGCCATATTCAAGCGCATCCGCTAGGTGGTGCGTTATCATGATGGCAGTTAATTGGTTTTTAGTGACAATATCATGGG
>JBFXKR010000267.1:0-3717 GCA_050173595.1 Candidatus Berkiella sp. | reverse complement strand
TCAAAATGTATGGGTTATGAACGGCCTGCCGAGCTATTGAATAATGCGTAAATACATTGTTTTATGCAGTTTGTATAAACCATGTCTCTTCAGTAACTGACGTATATCCGCATTAGATCACAATTTTATTGTAAATAACCCTTATTTTCTTTTAGTGTTCAAATGATGAGCAATGGAACTTGTTGGATTAAGCTCTACAGCTGTGCTTTCCTTACTTTTAAGTTTATGTAAAGGCGTTACAGTTTCACCTGGCTCATCAAGCGTAACGATTAAAGAAGCAGGGGTGTTAAGCAAAGACGAAAGCTTTGATAAAGGCGTTTCTTCATCTGTTGATACATAGCCAATTTTCTTTAGCGCACAATCTAGTTTTTGTTGTAAAGCTAGATCTATCGGCTCAAATGCTGTTAGCTTATCTTTTAAACCGAGCATAATAGATTGTGCCTCTTGCCAATATTGTTTGGGATACTCATTTTTGGGATCTGATATTAAGTTAAGCATAAAAGCTATTTTATCAGCTTGTCTTTGGGGTTCTATTTTAAGAAATTCTAAATAATATTTACACATCATATGCCGTACCCTGGTGTCGTGATGTTCTTCTTGTTGCGCATGTTGTTTGAAATGGTGTAGTGCGCTATCAAAATCGCCATCTTGAGCGTTATTCATGGCGCGCTCAGCATCCGATAACATCTCATACATTTTAGATAGATGTTCGCTATCACTATTTGTAAGCTTAATGTTTTCTATAACCCGCGACATTCCCAACTTAGCACCAGTTGCATTCAAAAGCCGTAACCAAGAGGGTACAAAATAAACAAATGTCCAATTTTCAAAAGATTCTTTAACTAGGCTTGGTGTTGTTGCAATGGTTCGTAATACATCAAGTGCTCTTTTGCCGGTTTCGTGCTTAATAACACTACCAACTTTAAATTCCCATTGATCTTGATTTTTATAAAATACAACATTATCAAGACCGGTAAAGTCTAACAGTTGATCAGTTTCTTGGTAATATTGTTTGAATTTAGTTAAAAACTCTTTCATAACTTCTCTTAAAGAAGGCTCTGTTTGGAGCAAACCAAAAACTTTTTCAAATTCATCATGAAAATACAGAAAATCATTTTCATTAAAGGGTGCAAAAGAGTCTCCTAAAAGACTCGCGTTCATGGCATGATATTTTTGTTTTTCTTTTTTCAGCTTTGGCTCCATGGTTTCAACAGCTTGTGTGTTAAAGCCAAATTTATGCTTATTTTTGAAACAAGGGTCAAAAGTAACTAAGGAAATAATGGCATCTTTTGCATTCACACCATCGTGGGATACTTTATGAATGCAACGTGTTTCCAACAAACATCTGTTTTCGCCAAAATGCGCATAAAGCTTTTCATATTTTTCTGTTAAATCTTTAAGAGTGGTTTTAAGCGAGGCTTGAGATTCGCCAATGGTTTTTCGGATGACTTTTACTAAAAAGGGTGGTTTATGATCGACTTGATAGATATCATGGGTGCCACCACCTTGTAGCGGCGTTAATTTACTAAGATCAATTGCTCCATTAACCAAAGGTAACTGATTAATGAGATCTAAAGATAAAAATGATGAATTAAGCATGAATCACCTAACTATTTTAATGTGTCATAGTTAACATGGGTGCTCAAAACATTTAATTAAATAGGATTGGCGCTAAATGGTAGGAGCAAGGAGATGAATAGGCGCTTAGCTTAAGGTTTTAACATGTTGTTACCTAAGTTACCTTGGTTTATAGTGTCTCTATTAAAGCAGTAAACTTAAGCAATAATTTGTACAATAAAAGTCTAACAAAATATACCATACTAGATATGTTAGGTATTGAACCAATGTCTGGTTATGAAATAAAGCACCATTTATATGAAATTTTCTTAAATACCTAGAATATTTGAATTTAAGCCCCACCTTCTGTAGTGTTGGTTCAATTTATTTGCAGGGCAAGAGGAATATGAAAGATGATTGGCACCACAATTTTATTTGCCTTTTCAAGTTACACAAAGGGGCGACATGAAGTCGCCGAAATTACGCATTCGCAAGGAAATTATTTTGTGCAACTCGCACTTCCGCTTAATTTCAGAGAAAAGTTGTTAAAAAAGAAAATGTATTTTGGAAGTGAATTATGGTTAGAAATAGATGGTATACCTGGCAAAATTGTAGAGCAAAATGAAGGACAAGAAAATATTTTGATAACAATCGAAATTGCTTCGAGTGTTTTTGAATCATCAACGATTAAAGAACTAAAAAAATATGACAAGGTGAGCATTGGTCTGCAATCTAGCAACGTTGAAAAATATTTGCTTCAAGATCATCCAGTTGGAAAAGAAAAACTTCTTGATTGCTCACTTGCGACTGGTCGTACATATACTCAAGAACTCTTATTTGAAACAACCTTAGACTTGATAGCGTTAATCAGTACAAGTAAATGGCTTGGCTTAAATGGTTCAGGTTTTTTTATTCAAAGTTACAGTATAAAAGATGATAAAATTGAATTTAAAATACATGTGGGTAGCAAGACACGAGAAGTGTCAATCTTTGGTACCCCTGAATTGCTAATTGGGCAAGAAGTAAACATAACGCCAGCTTTTACTGATAAGATAGAGAAGAAAGTTTTAAAATTGCATTAAGTTTAATATTTGATTTAGATCTTCTCCATTGAAAAATGATAAAGATGATTAGGATATCTTATGGACAATCAAGGTAAAAGATATGATTTAATTGCTGAAGGTTTTGCAAAAATGCGAGACTCTTTTTATAAAGAGCAAAAATACCTGGATGAATTGATAAAACTAATCCCTGTAAAATCAAGTATCCTTGATATAGGCTGTGGGTCGGGGTTCCCCATAGCTTCCTATTTAATTGAGAAAGGATTTGAAGTAACGGGGGTTGATGGTTCTCAAAAACTTTTAGATATTGCTAAAGAAAAGTGCCCAAAAATGAAACGTATTTTGGGTGATGTTCGTTCAGTCCCTCTGGAAGATGAATTTGATGCAGTCGTTGAATGGTGGTGCCTGTTTCATATTCCAAAGCAAGATCATGAGAAAATGATACATCGTTTTTCCCAGTGGTTAAAACCAAATGGCATTTTAGAGTTCACATCAGGAGATGCTGCATATGAGGCAACATTTTCAGATATGCTAAATCAAGAATTACACTATTATAGTTTAGCGCCAGAAGAATATGAAAAATATCTTCAAAAATATAGTTTTAAAATCCTATTAAAAGAAAGTGATCAACCTGATCACTTGGTTTGGATTGCTCAAAAGATTTGATATGAGAGAAAAATTATGAACTATGAATGTGCAAAAAGCACCAAAGAAGAACAAGAATACCTTGATAATCGTTTAGGTGATTACAATGCAAAGCAAGTTCCAACCACACAACAACCACTTGTTGTGCCGCTCAATTATTGCCTTAAAGATAAAGGTATAATAATAGCTGGACTGAATGCAGATATGTATATGTGGCATATCTTATTTATTCATATTTTATTTGATGAAAAAGACTATAGTAAGCAGAACTTGGGATCTTTTTTGATGAGTCATGTAGAGTCAAACGCAAAAAAACTGGGTGCTAAATTAGCTCATTTGGATACCTTTGATTTTCAAGCAAGAGATTTTTACATTAAGAATGGATATGAGGTTTTTGGTATTCTTGAAGATTGCCCACAAGGGCATAAACGATATTATCTAAAAAAGAAATTAT
>JBFXKR010000266.1:0-3722 GCA_050173595.1 Candidatus Berkiella sp. | reverse complement strand
GCTGAACAATAAAATCGACTTCCAAACCAGTTGCTGTACGCCAATAATAAGTTTCATGATGTTCAGGAACGCTTGCTTGCCAAGTTAATAATTCATTCAAAAACCAATTCTCAAAACGATGGCCAATCAGCCCAGTTGAATTTAAAATTGAGAGATCGGTAATCCCACTAAAATACGAAACAAGGCCATTGTTTGTTAGATATCCTTTTGGCGATTTTACTAATCGTTTTAAAGAACTATTAATGTAAGGATATATTTCAATGTATTGCAATGTTGCTTGCAAATACCCTCTATATTTATTTAATGTATTTCTAGCGCAATGCAATGCTTCAATTATTTTTTTATCATCACGCACAGATCCAGTAAGTTCTGCACATATTTTCATTAAGTTATGATACAGAGCAAGATCAGAGATTGATTCAATCGCTCTAACATCTTTATCTAAATATGTTTGCAAGTAATCCCCTAAATATTTCAACCGATATTCCTGAGCATTTTCTTGTAATACCTCAGGTAATCCACCCCATATCAAATGAGTTTGGAGCGAATTTGTAAATATTTTATTGAAGGGCCTTAATGTGTGATAATACTGCTGCAGCAACTTATCATCCACTTGATTAAATATAATATCAAAAGCAGTTTCACTGGGTATGCTATCATTAGGATAAGCATTACAAGCAATTTCACGCAAATTAAATTCCCGTAAATTGAGTAATTCCACGCGTCCTGCAAGACTTTCAGTTGTAAGATTATGTAAATCTAAATGCGCAGAGCCCGTTAAAATAAACTTGATCTTATCATTTCCCTTATATTCATCATAAATAATCTTGATTTGCTCAAACAACTCTGGGCATTTTTGCGCTTCATCAACAACAACCCAGATCTTCTCTTTACCAAGCGGTTTACGTGCTCCCTCTTCTATCATTAACGGCAATTCTTCCTTTGCGATACGCTGTCTTTGTCCCAACTTATCCATATTCAACGCAACCCATGTTCTAGTGGGGTGTAATTGCTGATAATGATTTACTATCGTTGTTTTCCCTACCCGCCTTGGACCCAATAATGCGCTGACATAGGGGCGCTCAAAAGAAGTAAACAGTGTAGGTTCACAGGTTCGCTTAATGTACATTTTTAACTATCCTTGAAACTTTTACAATGTAATTTTATCAATTAAAAGGTAAAATTTCAATGCAATTTTTTCAAAGCAATGAAAGATATTGCGGGATTATGGCAGCAAATTATTAGGGGATAGAATATTTATTTTGTTTAAAAATTATTTTAAAGATTATGTTTGATTCTAATGAGATTAATTACCTAAAACCCTTTGGATTTGAAGTACAAGGAGAGCGCTTATTACAAGCGCAGGATCCTTCCTTAAACACCCTATTTATGATGATTAAGGTTTAACTACTTTTTGGTAGATCCAAATAGATTGCAAAATTCTGCACCTGCGGCATACATGGCAAGATTGGATACAGGCAATACCACAAATTTCACAACAACACTGGTATCAACCGGCACACCGATGGCTTTTAAGCCATAATGTAACCCAAAATTGGCAGCAGCTTGTGCCGCTTGTGTGCCAAGGCTAAAATATTGCTCAGATGACAAAGCACCGCTCACGGCTTTTGCTTCACATTGGCTTAACGTTCTCATGACTCACTCCAACGATCTATTGATTCAGCCAAGTTACTAACTAATGGTTTCGCTGTCAAGGCTATGTTGCAACCGTTTGTCGGGACAGAAAATGAGAGTTCCAATATACGTCGCTTTTCTTTAGTTTTCTGGCCTTTTGGCTACAGAGGCATTTGCTATCTCGCTCCACGGTCAATCAAATTAAATTAAGTGCAAATACACTTTGTTTAATTTAACTGCGACTGATATATGACATTGCAGTATTGATTAAAAAGTTGCTATGGTAGTTGGCAAATTTTGAGGTAAACAAATGAGCACAAACGCATTTTTTGAACACTGCAAGCAAGACATCAGCGCTAACTTTGAGGCGTTCAATCAGCATCCAGGTGAAATTGGTAACTGCAAAAAAATGTTACCCTTGAAATTGCTCAACACAAACTATGACGGCTTGGCGGTGGTTTTTAGTCATGGCACCCAAGATATACACCAAAAGCAGATTGAAAAAGAGTTCGCATGCCTTTCGTATCTTAAGAATCAAGGTTATGCCGTCGTGCCAGTCATTGGATCACCTTTCGTGGTGCAATCCAAACACGAGCAAGAGCGTTATGGCATGCTCATGCCTTATATTGAAGGTGTCTTTATCGAGGCCAAAACCCCCACCCCGTTAAACTTGCTCATTTTATCAGGACTACTTGGTATTGGGGTGAGCCCTAAAGAAAACTGGATTGCTCAAAACTTGCAAGCTTTAGAGCAAAGCATCAGAACAAAATTACAAAACTGTAATATGGAGCTTTTACGAGAAAAAGCAATTAAATTGGGCGGGGAATTTAAACGTATTCTTGATAAAGTAAACAATTCTGATGAAATGATTGTTGATTTACAAATGATTATTACCCAGTCCGGTGAATTAACCATTATTGATCCCATGGATGTCGTTGATTTAAAAAATTACCAAAGTTATGTTGAGATTTCTCCCACCATACCTTCTAAAGAATTACCGCGCTTTCTTACTCAAACTAAAAATTGGCTAGCTCAAGCAAATTTGTTTTGCCAGATTATTGCAAAAGCAACCTATGCTCAAGAACTATTACCGTTTGTGAGCTTACACTCTGGCCCCTTGGTTTTCAGTCAAACTGATCCAAAGCAAAAATCTCGTTTAGCTCAACTTAAAAGTGGCAAAACAAGCCCAAGATCTTCACCTTTGCAAGCGCCATTTAAGTTTAAATATTAAATCGAACCTTAACATGCTCTTTTGATACTGATGCACCCGCTGCTGTTGATTCATCATCTAAGATTAAACGTTTTTTGGCATTCGACGAAACGACATCAAAATAGAACTGATTTAATTGTTCAGATAGTACTTTAGAGGGAGACGGCATCTCTTGGGCACTCGTTCTTTGCGTTACAACCTTCCTGGGCGAAGTATTAGGTGTTGTTTCTTGTGCATTTAAAGAAAACTCCAAATCTAAAGGTAAAGCAGGAAAATTTCTTGCACGCTCTATGAGCGCGCTATGATTTGGCTGCACCTGAGGGATTGCTACAATAACTTCTGAATCTTGTATTGGAATTGATTTAACACTGATAGGCTTTCTTGGTAAGTTATTTCTTGGTGTGTTTTCGGTATCACCATTCGCTCTTGGGGAATGCTTTTGTCTGAAATGCTCTAGCATGCTCCGCGCCGGCATCACTGGTTCTTTTCCTTTGACTACAAAGTCAATCAGTTCTTGCTGTGTTTTTAATGCAATAACTTTTTCACACCAACTAGCCGTTTGGGATAACAATCTTTTACTTGCCATGATTTGCTGAATAAAATCAGGATTACTTTGCTTGCTCATGTCCAGTAAGCTAGTATAGGTGTAGCGATTTGTTTCAGTTTCTTTTCTTGAAACGACATCTAAAGGATCAATGACAGATATATCGCCTTGTTTTGTTATCAGCAACTGCAAATCACAAACCAATAAGGCATTGTCATCTAAACATTTTGAAATATGCTTAGCGCCTACTAAAATTTTTTGTACAACGGCTTTAATGTTTTCTAAAGCCTGGTGCTCTTGATCTATCTTTGCAGTAATGTCTTTTTCGATACG
>JBFXKR010000265.1:0-3737 GCA_050173595.1 Candidatus Berkiella sp. | reverse complement strand
ACCAAAACCGGCCGAATGATGATTACGACCTGTAATCAGCGCCGCTCTGGTAGGAGAACATAGTGCCGTTGAGTGAAACATAGTGAATCGCAAACCCATATTCGCTATTTTATCCATGACAGGCGTTGGGATAACCCCTCCAAAGGTTGATGGCGCACCAAAACCAACATCATCCGTCATGATGAGTAATACGTTAGGTGCTCCTTTGGGTGGCACAATTCTTGCTGGCCAATAAGGTTTAGAGTTTGCAGCGTTGCGTTCTATTTTACCTTTGAATTTCTGTGGTTCAGAGGGAAGTTGTTCGCCCGAGATTGTTGTTGTTGCACCAGGAGAGCCTGGCTCGCCTGTCGTTTGCAGTTTGTCTTGTGCAAAGCTTGACAAGGGAATAGTAAAAACCATCGCGGCGATATATAAACAAAAGTTATTTTTCATTTTAAAACTCTTTCACCATGGGTTAGATAGATGTGATACTGTTTTTAAATTAGTTCCTATTGTTATCGACTTAATGGAATTAAGGCTAAAGTGATCGTCATTTATGAGTGTTCTTTCTGGAAATTTGAACAGATAAACGGCATTAAACGAGATTACATATCCATATAAACCATATCCCCTTTTAATTTAAATTAAAAATCTTTCACTGCACCATTGCTATTGCAAAATAAATGTTGCTTTTGCAGATAATTTTTGTATATCTTGTAATTGTGTCCAATAAAAGCACCCTGTTACCAAGTCTTGCTTGATGATCGCATCTTAAGGAGGCGTTCATGTCAAAACCAACATCATTACTTAAAATTCACAGATCAGATAATGCTAAAATTTATGAAACAGATAATTTTAAAGATGGCTGTTACTTTATCAAAAAACATCATGATAAAAAGACAAGGGTCCTTGCCTTATTTGATCTTGATAATACCATCTTAAGTTATCGACACACACTGGGCACTGATCAATGGTTTGAGTTTGATTTTAATCAATTTATTCGTGAAGGCAAAAACCCTGATCAAGCCAAAAAAGGTACATTGGGCTTTTATCTTAATATGGTAAATAAAATTAGCGCAGAAGATGTTTATGCCGTTGAAGAAGATACACCAGAGCAAATTCGTCAAATTCAAAAGATGGGCGTCGAAACACTTATCTTAACCAGTCGTGGTGATTATTTAAAAGATAAAACAAATGAACAATTAGCACAATTTGAACTTTCGTTTGATATGGGTAGATTCAAAGGAAAAGAAAAGAAATTAACCCAAAGCCCTGAAGGTCTATTTACGCAAGGTATGATATTAACAGGTGGCGCTCATAAAGGAGACTGCTTGTTTAGTATGCTACAAGATACTGATCACATGCCACAAATAATGATTATGTGGGATGACAGATTAAGTAATTTACAAAAAGTTCAAGAGGCCATCACGCACTATAATAACCAAAAGCAACTTGAAGCAACAGAGCGCCACATTACATTTGAGCCTATTAAATTTATCGGAATTCGCTACAGTAAATTAGATGATATTGCCCAAAAACTCAATCCTGAAGTTGTCGCTTTACAAAAAGCGTACTTTGATCACATTCTCTCCGACGAGGATGCCAGCGCTATTATCAAAGCACAAAAAAAGAAAAGCAAAAGTCATTATGTTGATATTGATTTTGAACCTCAAAAGGATGAAATTTGTGTTTCTATTTGTAAAGCCAGTACCTATCAGTTATTAACAGATATTGATCCCAACATAGATAAATTTCGTGTTTTAGGCAACGTTAAAACATTTCATGATAAACCAAAGCTCACCTGGCAATTTAAACTTAGCCAAGCGCAATTTGAACCCTTGTTTCATAAATTAAGTCAACATGGGCTTATTGAACCCGCACAATTTGATTTACTGAGCCAACGATATAATCAACCCACTTTGCTAACACCTTTGTTTGACAATACTCGCCAGCAAACGCGCGAAGTTCCCTTAACGCCAAAAGCGCCCCAAAGTCCTTCTCAAGTTCTTCACGCACACTTTTAAAAAGAGAGCATATTTGCCTACTCGTGCACGCACACACTAAAAGTGGTTAGTAGCCAAATAAAAAAGTTAGGGTAGAATATATCTTTTGTAGGGCCCACAAGGAAGTTATATGACAGACTGTTTATTTTGCAAAATGTCTACCGGCGAGGTGCCAACCCAAAAGCTTTATGAAGACGATCATATTTTTGTGATTAAAGACATTAACCCTAAAGCAAGTGTGCATTTATTAGTGATCCCTAAAGTACATATCGATAGCTTAAATGAAGTGAACGAAGGGCATGCAGCTTTGCTTGGCTATATGATGACTTCATTAAAAAACTTCGCCAAAGAACAAGGATTAGATTCATTTCGAACCATTGTAAATACGGGTAAAAACAGCGGACAAACAATTTTTCATGTGCATTTTCATATTTTAGGTGGCACACGTTTATCAACATTCTAGGAGGCTAATATGGGTATAGCAGGCACAAGCCCTGGCTCATTAATTTTAATATTTTTGATCGTAGTATTACTGTTTGGTACCAAAAAACTTCAAGGCATGGGTGAAGATCTTGGCAAAGCGCTAAAGGGCTTCAAAAAAGGCTTACGTGATGTTGAGGAAGAGTCCAAAAAGGATGTTTGAAATAGGCTTTTGGGAATTAGTGGTCGTTGGTATCGTTGCCCTTTGGGTACTTGGGCCTTCTCGTTTACCTGCCGTGGCCAAAGTTTTTGCCAGGTGGCTGGTGCGCGCAAAAAGTGCCTACCAGAACATCAAACAAGAGTTTGTGCAAGAATTTGAACGTAGCACTATCAACGATAAAAAAGAATAAGCCGTGGAAAACTTTGAAAAATATATTCCTCACTTACTTGAGCTACGTAAACGCTTGCTGCATTGCTGTCTGGCATTTGTTTTAGTACTGATTCCTTTAATCATTTATAGCAGTGAATTATACACTCTTATTGCACAACCCATTTTAAAAACATTGCCAGAAGGTGGCATGTTGATTGCGACCGAAGTCGTCACACCATTTACCACCCCCATCAAACTTGCGCTGTTTAGCAGTGTATTCTTATTGATTCCTTACTTTTTATATCATCTATGGAGTTTTGTGAAGCCTGGATTATATAAAAGCGAAAAGCGCACCATCGTGCCAGTGATATTGCTATCCGTGATTTTATTTTATACCGGGATGGCGTTTTCACATTTTTTAGTGTGCCCACTTGCCTTGGGATTTTTTAGCCATGTTGCCCCCAAGGGCGTTACCGTCATGACCGACATGTCACACTATCTGGATTTTGTCTTGGTGCTTTATTTTGCATTTGGACTATCTTTTCAAGTGCCCATTATCACTTTTTTGCTCATTCGTCTTGGCATTACCAGTGTCGCAACGCTAAAAAAACAACGGCCCTTTATTATTGTGGCGGCCTTTGTCATTGGTATGCTATTAACACCACCGGATGTGGTGTCTCAATGTTTGCTAGCGATTCCGTTACTAGGTCTTTTTGAATGCGGTTTGTTGATGGCAAGATGGTTAATTCCTGCTAGAAAAAATGTACCTTTAATTGATTAAATATCTCGCACTACCCCCTTAAAAATAAACTTAAAATGTAATGTGTGTCCAGGTTTTACTTTAAAATCAGGTTTATGTCATTACAATCGTGATTCTTTCCTAAATCTCGAGTGATTAAAGTAAATGTGTATTTACCAGTACTACCTATAAGCTTCTCTTGAAAACAGGGATTTATTTACATAGT
>JBFXKR010000264.1:0-3747 GCA_050173595.1 Candidatus Berkiella sp. | reverse complement strand
GTATATCAATATTTCGGGCTATCAATTTGTTAAGTTACCTGACCCAGAGTCTATCAAAGTAGCGATCAGCGACTTTTGCAACACAAACGCACTCAAGGGCACGGTTTTAATAGGCCATGAAGGCATCAATGCTTTTTTAAGCGCTCATCGAGAAATGATTGATGCATTTTATCAATTTTTACCAACACTTGGCTTTAACATTGAATTTAAAGAAAGCACTTCCTTAGCGCCGCCCTTTAAACATATGCGTGTAAAAGTTAAAGCAGAAATTGTGACAATGGGCGTACCAGATTTGGATGTTGTCAAAAAGACTGCCCCTAGAGTCAGTGTTGATACCTTTAAACAATGGTTAGATGAAGGCAAAGAGATAATCATCCTAGATACCCGAAATGATTACGAAGTATCGTTAGGTAAATTTGAAAAAGCTATCGATTTAAATATTAAAAACTTTCGCGCTTTTCCCCAAGCCGTTAAAAAACTTGGCGCATTAAAAGACAAAACCATTGTGACCTATTGCACTGGCGGCATTCGCTGTGAAAAAGCGGCGCCCTATCTTGTTTCACAAGGCTTTACGGACGTGTATCAATTAGATGGTGGGATCTTAAAATACTTAGAAAAACATCATCATGATCACTATGAAGGCGAGTGCTTTGTTTTTGACAAACGCTTAGCGGTTGATGAAAATTTAAATGAAACCAACACTGTGCAATGCCATGGCTGTCGCCACCCTGTTAGCGAACAAGATCAACAATCTCAATATTACGTTGAGGGCACATCTTGTCCGCAATGCTACGTTTAGGTTAATTTCATTACCAGGGAATAATCTCGCCGTTGTAACGAATAAATTGCACTTCACCTTTGCTTGGTTTGTAATTGGCAATCACAGTGCGCATGCCTTTGACACTATCACTTGCCGCTAATTGCGCTTGATCGCCTCCCATGCGGGTTTTTACCCAACCTGGGTGTAACAACAAAACATCTACGTTGGTTGAAGCAAGATCATGCGCAGCGCTTCTCATGATCATATTTAATGCTGCTTTGCTTGCTCTATAGCTATAATAACCACCGCTGGTATTTTCACTGATACTACCCATGCTACTTGAAACGCTTGCAATCAATTTACGTTGGCTTTTGGCAACATGCGCTTTAAATGCTTTGAGTACTTCTAATGGGCCAAGTGTATTGATAGCAAATGTCTTTAGCATGATATCAGGTGAGACATTCTCAAGAGAGTCATGCTCCAAAAAACCGGCATTATTAATCAAAACATCAATCGGAGATTGAACAGCATCTTTTAGAGCTTCAATACTATTGCTTGATGTCACATCCAACGTTAAACAGGTTATCTTAGAATATTGTTGGCTTAAGTTTTTAAGATCATTTGCATTGTTTAAATCTTTACAACAAGCAAAAACTTGCCAATCATCCATGGCATATTGTTTACAAAACTCTAATCCTAAACCACGATTTGCACCAGTAATCAGTACGGTATTTGCCATGACGCCTCCCTTGCAGCCAATTAGGTAACTATATTTTATACCAACTCTGTGGTAGTGTTGCACTCTTTTTGCGCTTATAGCACTTAAAAAGCGCTATACTCTATATAAAATATCATGTCGAACAAATAACATAGGAATGACCATGGGATTAGCAGGTATCAGTGCTGGAAAACATGTTCCAGATGAAATTCATGTGATCATTGAGATCCCAGCACACAGTGAACCTATCAAATATGAAGTTGATAAAAATACAGGCGCTTTATTTGTTGATAGATTTTTAAGCACCAGCATGCATTATCCTTGTGATTATGGGTATATACCCGGAACTTTGTCCGACGATGGCGATCCAGTGGATGTGCTAGTCATAACCCCTATCCCTGTTAATCGTGGCTGTGTGATTAGCTGCAGGCCGATAGGCATGTTGTTGATGTCGGACGAGGCAGGCGAAGATCGTAAAATTCTGGCTGTTCCTGTGGCAAAATTAACCAGCCTTTATCAAAAGGTGCAAAAATTAGAAGATCTGCCACCATCACTGTTGCAACAAATCTCTCATTTTTTCACCCATTATAAAGATCTTGAAGAGGGCAAATGGGTCAAACTTGAAGGCTGGCACGATGTAAATGCCGCTAAAAAAGAAATCAATGAAAGCGTTGTGCGCTATCAGCAAAGCCTTAAACCCTCATCTTAATCATTCATATCCTTTAACGCACACCTTGGCTTTCAAAAAAGCCAAAGCGTGCCTTTGCCTTCTTTTCCATTTATCCCTATTAAATTGCTTATTATCTTAAAAATAATGAAACGACTCCCCTAATCATTATAAAGTTATTCAACTTTATTTTATTAGCCTTATTGGGGGATATCATCGTGTTAGACAGCCTATATGTGAAAATGAGCGCTGAGCAAAAAGCACAAATTAATGATCTTATTGCTAAGCTTAATTCTGAAGAAGAGATCAAAGAGCTAGCTAAGTTTGAAAGACTTGCGCAAAGAATCGCTTATATTCGCGTAACAATGTTGAATGAACTGAAAGTCGATATTAGTGATAAGCAAATAGAAATCATTTTAAATGCACAAAATAAAACCATTCAAGAAATAGAAGCTGCTGTTTTAAAGCTTCATAAAGAGCCATTGCGTCCTGATGTGAAACTTGCTTTGCAAACCGGTCTTTGCATTGCCGCTTTATATTATGTGCCAGAGCTGTTAGTTATGCATACCGGCAAAGAGCTTGTTAAAAAAGTTGTCGCAACCAATGTTGGTCCCAATGCAGCCAATTTGGTAGAGCCGTTGATGATAGGTGCTGGCTATTACTATGATATTCCGCAATTAAATTCCATCAGCCTATTAAATAGTAACTTACCAGAATGTGCTCAAGTGTCCTTATGGCGAAAAATTCCTGCCTTGATAATTGCTAATTCATTACTAAAAAATGCTTCAGAGCCTTTACAAAAACTTGCCGCTTTACCGTTTGATAAAGAATTAAATGAAACTGCGGGTGATTTTTTTGATGTTATGTATGGACATGCTGATCAGCAAACGTTAGATAAATATAAAGGCTCTCTTGCAACCATGCCTATTGATGAAGCGCTCGAAGGTGCTTTTAATGGTATTTGCAGAGGTGTTACTTGGTTATGGCAGCATGCTCCCAGCATCAGCTCAAGCACTGTTGCAGCTGAACCTACAGTACAAACAAAAAACAAAAAATATCCTAACTAAGAAATCACTTCGACATGCACTCGCTCTGTGAAGCGACAAAACAATTCATAAGGAATCGTGAGTGCATGTCTAGCCACTTCTTCAATCGGCAAACCCTTACCCCATAAGGTAACCGGCGAGCCAACCTCTACCTGACTCAAACCAGAGATATCGACCGCCAGCATATCCATTGAAACCCGCCCAACAATCTTGGCACGCTGATTATTCACCAAGACGGGTGTACCATTTTTAGCGTGCCATGGGTAACCATCACCATAACCAATAGCAACAATGCCAACCTTACTTGAGGGCGAAAGATTTTCCCAAGTGCTGCCATAGCCTACTTTATCGCCTTGGTTGAGATCTCGCGTGGCAATAATTTCTGAGTAGAGGCTCATGGCTGGTTGTAAATTAAATTCAAGCCCCGTGCTATCGGCAAAAGGTGAGGCACCATAGAGCATTAATCCTGGGCGCACCCAATCGCCATGGGTTTGCGCATGTGCCAAGATTCCTGCTGAATTAGCAAGACAATGTTGGCCGGGTTTTGTACCAACCA
>JBFXKR010000263.1:0-3754 GCA_050173595.1 Candidatus Berkiella sp. | reverse complement strand
CATGTATGGTGCAAGCATGGCCACTTTCACCTGAAAGCGACTGGCAACAACTAGTCATCTTACCTAAACAAGCTGCTTTTGCTGCATATTCTTCATTCAAAACTGGCACTTTCATAAGATAAAAACCAGAGCGCCCTAGATCTTTACTATCGATGCTAACTTTAGGTATATGCCTATCGTTATCTTGACGAACTAAGGTTTTAAATTCAGCATAGTATTTTGCCGGGATCCCATGCTCAATAAATGTGTTATATCCTTTTTCGGCATGACACTTAAATTCTTCGTAAAATGCTTTTAACTCAATCAAAGTTAAATCTTTTAAATATTTACCGGCGCTTAATTTTGCCAATTCACGTAATTGTTCACTTAAGGTTTTAGCAAGAAGGTGATATTCATTTTCTGTTTCGGCATCAAAAACGCCTTTCTTTGCTTCTAATTCATTGTATCTTTTTATAGTTTGACTTATTAATTCACTTTGATTTTTGATTAACGCGTTGTCTGGTTTATGTGATGCTGCCTTTGCTTTTGATACAACGAGCTTTTGTAATTCCCATGCAAAAGGTAGGAGTTCTTTAAAATCTTTTCGCATCATGGCGCGATTCTGTGCTGCCATTTTCTTAAAGATCTCAAATTTACAGCCCTCATTTTTATCATGAAAACCTTTTGCGTGAAAATCCGGCAAGCTAAACAAGCAGGCATCATGCAAGGGTGTGTTACTTGCATTAGCACTTTTGCAATGTTCGGTTAAATAATCTACTAAAGCATTGCTGTCATCGAAAATGACGGCTAGCTTTGTAGCCTGTTCTTCTGGGATGCCATTTTGCTCAAATTGGTAGGCCAATTTACAAATACCAAGCGCTTTGAGATACATGTCACGGTTAAAATGCTTTTGGTAAACATTATGTTGATTGCCTTGAAGGGCAAGAAAAGGAATATCCGCATTGCCATCAAATGGAATGTTAAAAGCTTTTAAACATTGTTTGAGCGCAAATAATTTGGGGGCCTCTTTACCGAAACGAGCTAACAAAACCCTGACGGCATCATTCTGCTTATCAGTCTTTAGCCTTAACAAATGTTGTATATCAACCAGAACATTGGTCATTGACACTTTTCTTTTCCCCCTAATACAAAGGTATTGTATTAGGAACTATTATATGTGTGACTCAGGTGTTGGTTTAAGGGTTTTCTGATGAGAGGTATTTACTGTCTTCTAAGGAGATCAATATGTAGTCTAGCCATCCTATCTTGTATGCCTTGAGGTAAGCTAATGGATCTGCATTTTTGGGAAGGTCTTTATAGTGCTGCCTAGCATTATCTAATACGATGTTTCTTAATATCTTAATTTATCAAATTTTGATAAGCATTTTTCTAAATGCTTATCATCAATGTCGGCTCATTGATGAAAGATTCAAGATGTTAAATTATAAAGCTTCGTTGCCATAAAATATTCTTATATTTCTCTGGCCTTGGCATACCAAGAGTAAATTAATGACTCACATTTGTTTTCTATATGCTGATGTGTTTACTATAGGTTAATTAAAAGGAATTAATCACTTGGATCAGTTAACTACAATACAACTTATCGCCATATGGATATTGCCCATTGTTTTTGCAGTTACCTTACATGAGGCAGCGCATGGCTATGTTGCTTATAAATTTGGTGATGACACGGCCTATATGCAAGGTAGAGTTTCAGCAAATCCGCTTAGACATATCGATTTACTCGGCACGGTGATTCTTCCAATCTTTTTAATGTTAACAACGAAATTTGTTTTTGGATGGGCAAAACCTGTACCTGTTAATCAATACAAGCTAAGACATCCCAAAAGAGACTTCGCGATAGTGGCACTAGCTGGCCCTCTTTCCAATTTTCTCATGGCCATTATCTGGATGGGTATATTAAAACTTTGCCTAATAGCACCTAAACATAGTTTTATCGTCCCGCTCGTATATATGTCACAAGCGGGGATTATGATTAATGTGGTATTAATGATACTCAATCTAATTCCTATTCCTCCCTTAGATGGCAGCAGATTCATCTATTTCCTACTCCCTTCTCCTTGGGATCAGCGCTTTAACAAAATTACACCGTTTGGGATTGTTATCATTCTTATATTGATATTTACTGGTGTGCTAACCAAAATGATGGTGCCTGGCATCGATTTTGTGCAAAATAGCTTGTTGGCCCTATTTCACATCAAATAAGTGCATATACTCATAGCGCGAATAGCATCAACAGGTTAAATCAGATAGCTTTTATAGCTTAGTCCGTTTATCATTGCGCTCGACTACCTGTCTTAATTTATTATTTTATTGCTTTAATTTGTGTTATCTTACAAACCAGCAAAACTGATGGTGAACACCCCATGAATAAGCCAGCTTTCCCACAAGATTATTCTTTTAAACTTTCTGATTCATTATTTGGTATACAAACACTGTTTATTGCCTTTGGGGCGACAGTTTTAGTTCCCATTATTACAGGCATGGATCCCAGCGTAGCGCTTTTTACTGCGGGCCTTGGCACCTTAATATTTCAAGTCATTACCAAAGGTCAGATCCCAGTTTTTTTAGGCTCTTCCTTTGCTTTTGTGCCTGCCACCATTTACAGCATTTCAACCTGGGGCATAGAAGCTGCCCTCTTCGGACTGGCGGTGTGCGGTATCGTTTACTTTGCGATGAGTTTGTTGGTTTATGTTCGTAGCCAAGAATTCGTCAATAGGCTATTTCCAACCCTGATCACTGGCCCCATTATCATGAATATTGGCTTGGTGTTAGCGCCTGTTGCTATCAATATGGCCATGGGTAAAACGGGTAAGGGCGATGTCATCCCAGGCCTTGAACAAAACACTGCATTAATGATTGCAGGGATCTCATTATTAGCAACTATCTTGACCCGTTTATTTGGTAAAGGTCGTATTGCACTGATTCCAATTTTAGTCGGTATCGTCTGCGGATATATCGCAAGTTTGTGGTTTGGTATTGTTGATTTTAATACTGTGGCAAATGCAAGCTGGTTCCAACTACCCGAATTTAGAACGCCCTCAGTAAATTGGCAGTGTGCATTACTCATGATTCCAATCGCTGCTGTTTCTGCTATTGAACATATTGGCGATATCGTTGCCATTGGTGGCATTACCCGTCGCAATTATGTTCGCTACCCAGGCCTTCATAGAAGCCTACTTGGTGATGGCGTTGCAACAATGGTTGCCTCTTCAATTGGTGGTCCCCCAAGTATTACTTATGCTGAAGTTACCGCTGGTGTTGCCATTACCAAAACCTATAATCCTGGCATTATGACTTGGGCTAGCCTTGCTGCCATTGCACTGGCTTTTGTGGGCAAAGTGGGCGCTTTCTTACACACTGTCCCAACCCCCGTCATGGGCGGTGTTTTAGTACTACTGTTTGGTGCGATTACCGTAACGGGCTTACATTTATTAACCCAGAGCCAATATGACTTAATGAGCCCACGCAATATGACTATTGTGGGCATTGTATTGGTTGTGCCGGTAGGTGGCTTAACCTTAGGCGCTGATAATTTTGTAATTAGCGGCATCGGTCTAGGTGGTCTTGCTGGTGTGTTACTTAATATATTGCTACCCCAAGACAAAGAAACTAAGCCTGCCGTAGTATAAAAATCCTTACTCCCTTGTTTGAGCGCCTTACGGCGCTCAAACCATCAAAATAACGTCTCCCCACTTTATGATCAGCGCTATTTTTGTATATAGCACATCATCAATTAGCGGCAATATCCGAT
>JBFXKR010000262.1:0-3755 GCA_050173595.1 Candidatus Berkiella sp. | reverse complement strand
CGCAGACTTAAGAAAAACTAGCCAACAAATTACACCTAAAAAAGTCATGATCATGGCGGGTGGTACTGGCGGGCATGTAATGCCTGCACTCGCTGTTGCCCAGCATCTTCAACAACAAGGTAATCAAATCCATTGGCTTGGCACACAAAACGGTTTTGAAGCGCGCTTTGTGCCACAATATGGTTTTCCTATTTCATATATTGAAATTCAAGGTTTACGTCGTACAACGATATTATCTTGGTGTTTAGCGCCATGGCGAATATTCAAAGCCCTCATTCAATCATTGCGCCTATTGCAACGTGAGCGGCCAGATGTGGTATTGAGCATGGGCGGCTATGTCTCCGGGCCAGGCGCCATTGCGGCTTGGTTACTGAGAATACCTTTAGTGTTACATGAACAAAATGCTATTGCCGGTTGGACTAACCGGCACCTGTCGCGTTTTGCAAAGCGTATTATGGTTGCTTTCCCGCAAGTTTTTTCCAATAAACCTAAAAAGGTTGTGTTTACTGGCAACCCAGTGCGTCAGGAAATTTTATCATTAGACGCTCCACAAATAAGATTTTCTTTTGCACCTAAAGATTCAGCAAGCGTGAAGGTGCTGGTTTTAGGTGGCTCTCAAGGTGCTAAAATTTTAAACGAGGTTGTACCTCAGGCATTGGCTTTATTGCCACAAGACAAGCGCCCACAAGTGTGGCACCAAACAGGTAAAAACCATTTAACGACAACACAAGATGCTTATGCCCAATGTCATGTGCAAGCCAATGTCACTGATTTTATCCAAGAGATGGCTAAAGCCTATGCATGGGCTGATATTGTTATATGTAGAAGTGGCGCACTCACTATCGCTGAATTAGCCTCTGTGGGTGTTTGCAGCATTTTAATCCCATTTCCCTATGCTGTGGATGATCATCAAACTTATAACGCAAAATATTTAAGTGCGCATGAAGGCGCTTTTTTACTGCCACAATCACAATTGTCGGCAACATCCCTTCATGCCTTAATAGAAACATTAATTAATAACCCCCAGAAACGTTTGCGTGTTGCAATGGCTTGTAAGGATTTAGCTAAGCCACAAGCAACACAAGATGTTGCAAAGCTATGTTTAGAGGTAAGTAGTGCATAAAAATACCCAATTCACGATTCCAGAAATGCGTCGTATTAACACCATACACTTTATCGGTATCGGTGGCGTTGGCATGGGCGGCATTGCCGAAGTGCTTTTAACACAAGGATACCGCATTACAGGATCAGATCCTTCAACGAATGCATTAACAGCACGTTTAAAAAGCTTAGGCGCCCATATTACCCATCATCACGCTAAGGAAAATGTTATTGGTGCAGATGTGGTTGTGGTTTCCACAGCAATAAAAGAAGACAATATTGAAATCATCACAGCAAAAGCAGCCCGCATTCCTGTGGTGCAACGTGCAGCGATGCTTGCAGAGTTAATGCGCTTTCGATATGGCATTGCGATTGCGGGGGCTCATGGAAAAACCACAACGACAAGCTTCATCGCCAGTTTGCTAGCGCAAGGTGGTCTTGATCCCACTTTCGTGATTGGTGGTAAGCTAAACAGTGTTGGCACCAATGCCCGTTTAGGCGCAAGTCGCTATTTGGTTGCAGAAGCTGATGAAAGTGATGCTTCATTTTTGCACCTTCATCCAATGGTCTCAGTTGTGACAAACATTGACAGGGATCATTTAGAGAGTTATGACAATGATTTTTCAAAATTAAAAGACACCTTTATTCGATTTTTGCATAACTTGCCATTTTATGGATTTGCTGTGCTTTGCATTGATTGTCCTGTCGTGGAATCAATCATACCTCAAGTCGCCCGTCCTATTATTACTTATGGGTTTCATGAACGAGCAGATTATCGTGCGGTGGGTTACCAGCAAGATGGCATCAAATCCACATTTACAGTTTATCGTCCTCATGGTGCGCCTTTAAACATTAGCTTAAATTTACCTGGCAAACATAATGTACTCAATGCTCTCGCTGCGATTGTTGTTGCACTTGAAGAAGGCGTTGCAGAGGATGCGATTGAAACAGCACTTGCAGAGTTTGCTGGTATTGGCAGACGCTTTCATATTCATGGTGAATATTTAGCGCCCCAAGGACATGCCTTGGTGATTGAAGATTATGGTCACCACCCTGAAGAGGTGCGCGTTACCATAGAAGCCGCTCGCAGTGCATGGCCCAACAGAAGATTGGTGATGGCATTTCAACCGCATCGTTACACAAGAACGAGCATGCTTTTTGATGATTTTGCGAGAGTGTTATCTGGGGTTGATGTACTCGTGATGACCGAGGTTTATAGTGCAGGCGAAGAGCCAATTGCTGGTGCTGATGGTAGAAGTTTGTGCCGCTCAATTCGTCAACGTGGAACGGTTGATCCTATTTTTATTCCCGGCATTTCGGATCTGCGTCAAACATTAGATAATGTATTACAAGCTGATGATATTTTATTGTTACAAGGTGCAGGGAATATTGGGCAAGTCGCAATGGAATTGATCCCATCCCAAGCCAGCATTACACCAATTGTGACTGGTAAAAAGGCTGTTTAGTATGTTGCAAGAAAGTCATGAAGGAGATGAGTTTGCTTTGCCTACATTTGAAGGGGAGCAGCTTAATTTTCCTTTAGCATCGCTGACAAGCTGGCATATTGGTGGCAAAGCCGAGCGCTTTTATTTGCCAACATCGATTGAACAGTTATCACAGTATTTATCAGCATTGCCACATGACACACCCATTACTTGGCTTGGGCTAGGCAGTAATGTGCTTATTAAAGACAGCGGCATCAAAGGTGCTGTTATCTGCACTAGAAAATGTCAAGAACTCTATGAGCAAGAAGATGGCTCGCTTTATGTTCAAGCAGGTGTCACCTGTGCGAAATTTGCGCGTTTTGCATCTAAACGAGGATTTGCCAAAGCAGCCTTTTTCGCAGGAATCCCAGGTACCATTGGCGGTGCCTTGGCCATGAATGCCGGTGCGTTTGGTGGTGAAACCTGGGAATGGGTGCAAAGTGTTTTGTTAATGGATTGTCATGGTAAACAATTCGAACGTCACCCTCATGACTATGATATCGCTTATCGCAGCGTTCATGCCAAACAAGGCAATAAAGAAGATGCTTTTATGGGTGCCGTCTTTCGTTTTCCTAAAGAACAGATTGATGGCATGGAAAAAATTCGTGAGCTTTTGAAGAAAAGATCACAAACACAACCTATTGGTACTTTTAACTGTGGATCTGTTTATCGTAACCCTCCTGGCGATTTTGCCGCAAGACTCATTGAAGCATGTGATCTCAAAGGTTATCGAATTGGTGATGCCATTATTTCAGAAAAACATGCGAACTTTATCATTAACTGTAAGCAGGCGCGTGCCGTAGATGTAGAAGCTTTAATGAAAACAATTGAGTCAGCAGTATGGGATCGATTTAAAATTAGATTGCAGCCTGAAGTAAGAATTCTTGGATAAAGGGAGCAAGTGTGTCAAATCTAAACCAAAATAAATCACACCAAGAAAATGAATCACTTCTTGCAAATGCGCGTTATAACTTGCATCCAAGTGTTTTTGGAAAAGTTGCGGTGCTTTATGGCGGAAGATCTTCTGAGCGTGAAATTTCCTTGCAAAGTGGAGAAAATATTTTAAATTCTCTACAAAAACAAGGTGTGAACGCCCATGGTATTGATGTTGATGAAAATTTGGCAAGAATTCTTTTAGAAGATAATTTTGACAGAGTGTTTATTGCTTTG
>JBFXKR010000261.1:0-3756 GCA_050173595.1 Candidatus Berkiella sp. | reverse complement strand
AGCTCGCCATCAGCATTGTAAAAAAAGCGGTTTTCCATAGAGATGTTTGCAGCATAAAGATGCACTGCCGCGCCGGTTTGAGCTAAGGGGTTGCCGTTGTAAAGTAGCGTTTGCAGTCCATCAATAAAATCAATTTTTGATGTAGGATCTTGCGGAGGATTCCATCTTAACTGTTTTGGCAGTGCACGATGATCGGTTGGAATAGTGAGTCCTTGATGGGGATAGTGGGTGAATTCATCATGAACGACTGAGGGAAGGATTCTATAAAGCCAGCTGCGTAAATTTTGGTGGCGTGCTCTTGTAAAAGCACTACCACTGAGCTGCTCTGCATACAGGCCATAGGGAACATGTTGTGGAGAGTTTTGTCCTATTGGTAACGCATTAGGAAGCGCTTCACTTTGCCATGCACCGCCCCAGCCAGATAAATATGCAATTTCTTTAGTCATTACAATATCCTAATGTGAGAATCGTGTTGCGTATAACCTGTGACTTAGTTAGACTCAGGCTCTCTTAAAAAAATGAGAGGGTTATCCTACTTTTTCAAGGTATTTCATCTCATTTTTATTGTGAGGTAAAGGGCCATTTATGAATAAACGCCACAGCGTTTCGCTACTGATGCCAATCGCCATGTTTGGGGTTGCCACATTTTTTTATCTGTATGAGTTTTTAGTACGGGTATCTCCAAACGTTTTAGAAAATGAGCTCATCCTGGCATTTGGCCTAGATGCGCAGATGTTTGGATTTTTTTCTTCTTGTTGGTATTGGGCTTATGCGCCGCTACAGTTACCGGTTGGGGCGTTAACCGATAAATATGGTCCTAGACGATTACTCACCATCGCTATTTTACTATGCGCAGTGAGCACCCTTGCACTGGCTTATACAAAAAGCTTTTACCTAGGCTGTCTGATGCGCTTCTTGATTGGGGCTGGCTCAGCCTTTGCATTTATTAGTTGTATGAAAATTATTCATATATGGTTTTCGCATCATCTGTTTCCGTTAATGACAGGTTTAACGCTGACCATTGGAACGCTTGGCGCAGCAGCGGGGGGGATCCCGTTATCTTTAGCCTTAGATTTTATGGATTGGCGACAAGTACTGATATATCTTGGTTTTGTGGGAATTGCCTTGGCTGTTTTGGCCTTTTTGCTCATTAAAGATCACAATCCTGATCACCCGCATGTCTCCATGGAAAAAGGAGAGACACCTAAGTTTTGGCAATGCTTAAGCGAGGTGGTGAAACAACCGCAAAGCTGGATTGTTGGGATATATTGTTTTTTTGTAACAGCACCAACAGATGCCTTTGGTGGCACCTGGGGCGTTAAATTTTTAGTTGATACACATGGTATATCACGAGATGTGGCTTCAACAGCGGCAGTGACCATGACCTTTGTTGGTATGGCGGTGGGAAGCCCAATCTTAGGCTGGATTTCAGCATTATTTGATAATCGAAAAGTGCCCATGATAATTGCAAGCGTTATTGCGTCAATTGCACTAACGTTGATTGTTTTTTTACCAAAGTTGAATGGCCTTGGGGCATCAGTTTTGTTTTTCACTTTTGGAAGTTCAGGCACGTATGTCTTAGCGTTTGTAATGATTCGCCGTTTGACTTCCCCTTCTTATGTCGGTACAGCGGTAGGGTTTGTGAATATGGTGTCTATGTTTGGTAGTGCCATTTTAACTTACATGGTAGGCTGGTTGTTGGATACGGTGAGTGCTGGTGCGGTCGCTGAAAATGGAGAGCGCATTTACGCAGTGAGTGACTACCACTTAAGTTTAGTCGTTTTGCCCTTATTTTACGCGGTGAGCGCTTTGCTGGTTGTGCCATTGATACGTGATAATAAGGATTAAGTAGAAATGATCACGGATGAAGTGTTGAGTGAAGATGTTTGTTTAGTTGAGTTAATTGGCGCACAACGTCTAGCAGTCACTTCAACGGCACTTCATTTGTTAGTGTTAGCAGGCGCAGGCAGTGGATATACGCGCGTAGTAGTAGAACGTATGGCGTGGCTCATTGGACAGCATAAAGTGATGCCCCACCAATTACTCGCAGTCACATTTACCAATAAAGCAGCCGGTGAAATGCGACATCGCGTTGAGAGCTTTACAAATAATGCATCCAGACTGTGGGTTGGAACCTTTCACGGGCTGTCTCATCGCCTTTTGCGACTACATGCAAAAGACGCGCATTTACCAGAAAATTTTCAAATCATAGATAGCGATGATCAATTACGGTTAATTAAGCGGCTTATTCATGAGCGAGGGTGGGATGATGAAACCTGCGATCCTAAGCGCGCAATGGGCTTTATTAACCGTCAAAAAGATGAGGGTAAACGCGCTCAGGATGTGAATGCCACCTTGCCTGAGTTAGTGATGTTTACAGAGCTGTATCGACTCTACGAGCAACATTGTCAACGTTGTGCTACGGTTGATTTTGCAGAAATATTACTGCGCGTTTATGAATTATGGCGCGATAACCCTAATATTTTGGCGCATTACCAACAGCGTTTCGTTCATATCTTAGTGGATGAGTTTCAAGACACCAATACCATTCAATATGCTTGGTTAAAACAGTTATGCACACCCCATAATAACATCATGATAGTCGGGGATGATGATCAATCCATTTATGGTTGGCGTGGTGCAAAAATAGAAAATATTCATCGTTTTAATAAAGATTTTCCCAAAGCCATCACCATTCGCCTTGAGCAAAACTATCGTTCGACCAGTACCATTTTAGCCGCCGCAAATGCGCTGATTTCAAATAATGCAGCGCGGCTTGGTAAAGAGCTTTGGACGCAAGGCATACAAGGTGAACCTTTAACATTGTATGGTGCATTTAATGAAATTGATGAAGCGCGCTTTATCGTTGAGCGCATTCGACATTGGTGCCATGGCGGCGGTAGCTTTGAAGACATCGCTATTTTATATCGTTCTAACGCACAATCTCGGGTGTTAGAGCAAGCACTGCGGCAAGCGAATATCCCGTATCGCGTTTATGGTGGTTTGCGATTTTTTGACAGAGCAGAAATTAAAGATGTTTTAGCCTATTTGCGCTTGTTGGTAAATTTAGATGATGATACTGCCTTTGAGCGCGTGTTAAATTTACCGCCCCGCGGTGTGGGAGAGCGTACGCTGGCAAGTATTCGCGAACTGGCAAATTCGCAACAAATTTCGCTTTATAAGGCAGCCAAAGCTTATTTTCCGAGCATACCGCTTGGGCGAATTAGCAACGGTCTTCGTCAGTTCTTTGAGTGTATTGAAGATATGTTGGCACAAGTGAAAATGCTTACTTTATCTGATTTAACACAATACGTGCTTCAAAAAACAGGTTTGTTGATGTATGTCAAAACACAACCGGGCGAACGAACCCAAGCGCGGGTAGAAAACTTACATGAATTAGTACAAGCGGCGAATCAATTTCATCAAGCTTATGATGAAATGTTTGAGCAAACATCAAAGCACAGTGAAGAAACATTACCTTCATTTTTATCAGAAGTGGCGCTAGATGCCGGTGAAAGAGAAGCAGATCAAGGTGCGTGTATTAAATTAATGACATTACATTCTGCTAAAGGCCTTGAGTTTCCTTTGGTCTTTCTGGCTGGTTTGGAAGATGGTTTATTTCCGCATCATCGCTGTTTGCACGATAGAGCGTTATTAGAAGAAGAGCGAAGGCTTTGTTATGTGGGCATTACGCGCGCCATGCGAAAGCTTTATTTAACTTACGCTGAAAAACGGGCCTTTGCTGGTTTATCAGGT
>JBFXKR010000260.1:0-3767 GCA_050173595.1 Candidatus Berkiella sp. | reverse complement strand
TTATGCTAAGCATTCACCGGTTTTACAAGCATCGATTAGCACAACGCAAACTAAAAAAGGAATTATTATGCTAAGGTTGGCAATCGCAGGCTGTCCTGGCCGAATGGGACAAGCACTAGTTCAAGCAGCACTAACAAGTAAAGATGTTAAACTCAGTGCTGCCACTGTTTCTCCCAATAGCCAATTGGTTCACCTTGATGTGGGTGTGATTGCTAAGTGTGAGCCCTTAGGTATCAAACCTGTTGATGATTTACAATCAGTCATTGATAACTTTGATGTTTTAATTGATTTTACCACCCCAACTGCGACCCTAGCCCACCTAACACTCTGCCAAAAATTCGGCAAAAAAATAGTGATAGGTACCACAGGATTTAATGCACAGCAAAAGGCAATGATTCAAGAAATGAGCCAACAGATGGCAATTGTCTTTGCTCCAAATACTAGTGTTGGTGTCAATCTTTGCTACGAATTACTTAAAATAGCAGCAAGTGTACTCAAGGATGAGGCAGATATTGAAATAGTCGAAACCCATCACCGTAATAAGGTCGATGCCCCCTCAGGCACAGCGCTGCAAATGGGAGAAACCATCTGTAGTGTACTTGATAGAAATTTAGAAGATGTTGCGCTTTATGGTCGTTCGGGAATAACCGGAAAAAGAGAACATAAAACAATAGGGTTTTCCTCCATTCGCGCTGGTGATGTGGTGGGAGATCATACGGTTATCTTTGCACTAGATAAAGAGCGCGTTGAGATAACACATAAAGCAACCAATCGTGGCACCTTTGCGCATGGTGCGATACGTGCTGCTAAATGGTTAAGTGCTGCGCCTGCGGGTTTATATTCTATGGCAGATGTTTTATTTTGAATTCGTTGACAAAGTAAACAGCAGTTATTTAATCAGTATTTGAACAATCCTCTAATAAGAACTATAACTAGAAGCTAGCTATTGGCCAATTTAAAGCTCTGAGGAAAACATGAAGCCACACATCTCACAACAAACCCTTTCTGAGATAAAGCACTTTAGCAAACCAGAAGAAGTGCGGGAATTTCCAAATGGCCGATTAGAAATTGTGACAATTGGTGGCGTTATTATCGGGCGCGCTATTTTTCAACCTGGTTGGCAGTGGTCCAAATCTTTACAACCTATTGCTAAAACAAAAAGTTGTGAAGCGCCTCACTTTCAATATCATGTTTCTGGCGTACTGAAGGTGGTGATGGACGATGGTACAGAATATGAGTGTCACCCAGGTGATATTTCTTTATTGCCTGCAGGGCACGATGCATGGGTGGTTGGCAACGAGCCAGCTATCGTGGTCGACTTTCAAGGAATGTATAATTTTGCAAAAGGTTAAATCACTTCCTTGATTAAAATAGCTATTCTATTCTCTATATTAACTACAGTTTGAAGTTCCAAAGAGCGGATCGTTAACATAAGCGTAATTTCATAAAATGACGCTTAGCGAATGAACGTATTGCGTGTAATTCATCCCTTAAAATTTATTTTATGATGGATTCAAAATCCTGGGAATTTTTTACCTTGCCATGTTGTCTAAGTGCTAAGTAGTTCACATATTGAGGCAAATATGGCAAAACCTCCCTTTGAACCTAGCAAAATTGGTGTCTTTAGGCGTAGATATGATGATTTTTCTGAAGAAAACTCAGAAGACCAAGCCAAAGAAATAGCGCAGGTGCTGCAATGGATGAAAGCAAAGACGCCGCAAAAGAAAGAGGAGGAAAAATCGACTAAAAACCGCATCAGAGCGCTCATGGAAGCAGGCATTGAGCTTGAACAAGTCGAGAAAGTTGGCGCATTAGCAGCATTAAAAAATGCCAAACAAAAAAGTTTTGTCATGTCAAAATTATGGGATGTGGTAAAAGATACTTATTATGCGGGTAAAGATCTTTTAAGCTCTAACCGTGTTAAGACTTCTTTAACTATTTTAGCGGGTATTGGTATCGGTGTTGCTGTTGGTGCAGTATTAGGAACGTTTGTTTTCCCAGGTATTGGTACGGCTATTGGGGGTGCTGCGGGCGCAGCTTTAACAGCCGGTGTTGCTGCCATTGGTGGTACGGTGGGTTTGAGTATTCTGGGCGGTTTTATTGGCAGTTGGTTTGGCAAAAGAGTTGCGAATAAAGCTTTTAAACATGAAAAGCGCTTTGAGATTTCAAAACGCGATACCAATAAAATTAAAAAACAAATCGGAATTTCTAACACGGATGTGCAAATGATTAATGGTTATTTGTATAATCGAGCCAAAGCAGTTAAAAGTCCTGCTTGTAAGCAATATTATAAGAGTCTTCGAAGACTTGCTATTTCTGAAGCATCTCCCACGGGGATGGAAAAAGTTGCTCGCTTTTTTTGTTCTGAGCTCTCGTTGCTAGAAAAAGAAATAGCTCAAAATGATTCACCAGCATTGCAAGAGGAGTTAAGCGCGGTAGTTTATATTTTGAAAAAACTCAAAGCGGCCAACGGACTTTCTGATGCCAGCAAAGAAGCCATTCAAAAGGCATTTGATGACTACAAGCAAAAGCAAGAAGCTTTGCCGGTTGCTAAATTAAAACAGGGCCTTGAGTATGACACGCAAGATGAGATCTCAGCTGAAGTGTTAGCTAAATCAACAGGCCGATTCTTAGATGCTTTACCTTCGGATGTACAAACAGTTCAAACGGAGCTTAAACAATCACCTAAATCCAAAGCAATTAGCTATAAACATAAACTTCAAACCTCACAAGGGGAACGCTTACCTACTTTAGAAGTAAAAAGTGTTAAAGATAAACGTGATCATTTGTTAACGATGATGACTGTCAAAGCAAATCAAATTACAGAAAAAAATCATCAACAAGTGACCAAAGTGATTGTTGCTCAAGCCAAAGCACATCATGAAAACACAGGACACAAAGAAGTCATTGTTTTGGCAGCAGGTAATGACGATTTAGCGGTTGAGCTCATGGTAGCCGTTAAAAAAGCGGGTTTATCTCCTAAGCTCTCTGATGATGAATATCCTGCAACAAGCAAAGATGCGCAGCGAAGGAAAGATCAGATCTTGGCAAGGGTGCAAGAGCTAACCGCCAGCAGAAAAGTTAGCTCACTTAGAATGTCTTCTGACAAGTGACATGACAAACTTAGTTAAATTTCTTATGTTTTAGTGCTGGACATGGCTTTCCCTCATAGATAGAATGCGGTAATTTTGTGCGTATACAAATCTACCGGAGGTGAAGTTGCCCCGCCCAGCACTGCTAGCACTTGAAGATGGATCTATTTTTGAAGGAATAGCCTTTGGTCATTTGAGTCATTTAGCGGTACATGCTCTAGGAGAAGTTGTTTTTAATACCGCCATGACTGGCTACCAAGAAATTTTGACTGATCCATCCTACGCAAATCAATTAATAACCTTAACTTATCCCCATATTGGCAATGTCGGTGTCAACCCTGAAGATACTGAGTCAAACCAGATCTATGCCAGTGGTCTCATTATTAAGCAGCTCCCCATTCAAGTCAGTAATTGGCGCCACCAAATGTCATTAGACAGTTATTTAGCGCAACATCGTGTGCTGGGTATTGCTCAAATTGATACGCGCAAATTAACCAGGCTCATTAGAGAAAAAGGTGCGCTAAAGGGTTGTATTTATAGTGCTCCCTCAATCAGTGCACGAGAAAAAGAGCAGGCTGTGAATCTCGCAAGATCGTTTGGTGGCTTAAAGGGCTTAGATCTTGCCAAAGAGGTTACCACACAGAAATCTTATGTCTGGCAAGAAAAGGGATTGTG
>JBFXKR010000259.1:0-3767 GCA_050173595.1 Candidatus Berkiella sp. | reverse complement strand
GATTCTCATCTTTGTTCAAATCCGCTATGATTTGCCTATATTTATTAGCTAAAAAATGATTTAGATGACAAAATTATCCGTAATCGTGATCACTAAAAATGAGGCACACAACATTAAGCAATGCCTTGAAAGTGTCTTATTCGCAGATGAAATCATTGTGTTTGACTCAGGCTCAACCGATGGTACACCCGATATATGCCGTGAATTTACCCATAAAGTTGTTATCACGCCGGACTGGCCTGGTGATGGCCCACAAAAAAATCGCGCCATTGATATTGCAAGTAGTGAATGGATACTTTGCCTAGATGCTGATGAAAGAGTGAGCAGCTTATTGAGAAATGAAATTCTCAAAATCATCAACAACCCTCAATTTGATGCTTATGATATACCCTATCAATCAACCTATTGCGGCAAAGCGATTCGCTTTGGTGATTGGCGCGGCGAATCACATGTACGATTATTTTTACGCGAAAAAGCACGCTTTACAGAAGATATAGTCCATTGCCATCTTAAAGTAAATGGCACCATTGGAAAATTGAAAAATATTATTATTCATCACCCATTTCATCATCTTGGCACCATGCTTCACAAAATGAATGATTATTCTACCCAAAGTGCAAAAGTACTATTCTCTAAAGGAAAGAAATCTTCTTTATTAAAAGCACTCAGTAGAGGATTATGGTCATTTTTTAGAAGCTATTTACTCAAGTTTGGCTTTTTGGATGGTCGTGAAGGGTTTTTACTGGCGGTGAGTAATGCCCAAGGCACCTATTATCGCTATTTAAAGCTCATGTATTTATGGCAAACACAAAAGCAAGGTGAGTGTTGAAAAACTTTAAACGCATACTCACTTTAATGTTCCATCGCGTCAATGACGTCTCAATAGGATTTGATCCTGCCAAATTTGAGCGCTATCTAGATTATCTTGTGAATCATTTTCCCATTGTGTTACCTGGTGAAGATCTTAAATCAAAAACCGCAGTATGCCTCACCTTTGATGATGCCTATTATGATTTTTATCACCATGTATTTCCTTTATTGCAAAAATACAACGTCAAAGCATTGCTTGCTGTGCCGGTGGGATACATCAAGGATGACACTGATGTGAGCCCCGAAATACGTTTAAGTGTGCCTTATGTTAAAGGCATGGAAGACCCAAGCTATGCCAGCAAAACACCCTTTTGCACTTTTAAAGAATTAAGAGAAATGGCGCATAGTGGCTTAGTTGATATTGCCTCACATGGCTATTTGCATCAAAATCTTGCAAAAGATGATGCTGATTTTTCACAAGAAATAGTGCTTTCAAAAAAAATATTGCAAGATAAATTAGATACGCCTGTAACAAACTTCGTCTACCCTTATGGTCGCATGAGTAAACATGCTCATAACTTAGTTTGTCAGCATTATACTTTCGGTATACGGATTGGTAGTGCCTTAAATATTGGTTGGGATTTTTCAAATCGTTTTGTCTATAGAATTAATGCTGATCCCTTATGGACAAAATATAAACCAATTAGCGCAATGTTGTTAAATAAATTAACATTAAAGTATTGGGGCAATAGAATTCGCTCTAAATAACAAATACCAGCATCTGACTTTAGCATAGCACGAATGGCTTTTGAATTAATTGCTATTACCACACCTAGATAAACAATTCCTTAAGAAAGCTATTTACTTTCATTACCTCTATATTACCAATCATTCTTTCTTGTCGTAAATCTTTAACAATTTGAACAGCTGGCAAATCATACCTCTTATGAAAAGCGTACAATGATTTACTTATTTCTCTATTAGAATTCTTTACTTCTATGATCTTTTCAATGATGTTATCTTTGACTAGTGCAAAATCAACTTCTTCTTTATCTTTAGTTCTTAAATAATGCAGTGCATAATTTTCAGCTTGATAGTCCACTTTTGCAAAACAATGTTTCAATAAGCTGATTGCTACGAGGTTTTCTAGCTGAGCTCCTTCATCACCTTTGACTAATCCGTTATCGAAGAAATAAATTTTAGGCTCCTTAAGTAAGCTTCTTGCTATATTATTAGCGTATGGCGTAATAGAAAAAATGATATAAAGTGCTTCTAAAATTTGTATATATTTTTTAACCGTCATTGGAGAGATGGCAACATCTTCGGCTAAAGACTGATAAGATATAGGTGAACCGACTTTAGTCCTTAGTAATTCAAAAATAAGTTTCAACGCTTTTATATTTTGAATTTTATCAAATTCAAATACATCTGTTGCAAGCATGCTGTTAACATACTGTAAGCGCCAACGATTGCTTTCTATAATGTCATCAGCCAAAAATGGTTCAGGAAAACCACCTTTTTGTAGCAAGTTATCCATTTTAAATGGTTTATTCAATTGTGTTAGTTCAGCGGGTGATAAAGGCAATAACCTATGCAAGAAATATCTGCCAGCTAAGGAATCGCCTAGTTGATTAAAGATATCAAGCCGGGCACTGCCTGTTACTAGAATGTGAAGTGAATTTTTTTTAGTATCATAAGTACCTTTTAAGTAGTTCTTCCAGTCAGGCATCTTATGTAATTCATCTAGAATGATAAGATCTGTACCAGAAAGCCAAGCTCTCTCTTCAATAATTTTTCTATCTTCAATATTATCATAGCTAAGATAAACGGGGTTTTTATATGAATTTGCTAGCTCTTTGGATAAAAATGTTTTTCCAACCTGGCGAGGCCCGGCCAGCAAAACCATTTTTTTGCTTAAGTCTTTAAGAATATAATGAGCTTGCACACGTTCCATATTGACTATTCTATATCAAATTATATAATAGTCAAGACTTTACTATAATCTATTATAGAATAGTCGAAAAAATAAATGTGAATGTGCACGTATAAATACGTTAAGATAATCGAGTGCAGCACGCTGCTTTACACAAAATATATGCTTTTAACCACATAAGTCTGAGGAAATAATGGGTAAAAGGCAATTTTTCCATAAAAATTTGAAATAGTAGCGCCAAATTCCATGGAAATGGATGGGTAAATGATTAAGAAAAAAATTGGATTGATATGTTGTACAGTAGGGATCTCTTTTGGCGTACAAGCTTTTACCTTTGAAGGCCGCTTGTTTGGATCTGTCGCCACAAGTGAGGTGGGCGGTTTTGTGCAAATCCCACAAGGCGGCTCTGATGGCTCAACCAGTTACCAACGACCTTCTTTAAATGAATTGCGTATTATACATAATAATTTTTATACGCTAGGCACTTTATTGTCATTTAACGAATATGATTTGTTTTTTCATTTTAGTCGCTATGCCCCCCATGGTAACGCCTTATTGAATGAAACTTTATTGACCCATGGTAAAGTTATTAACGCAGGCCAAGTGCTCGCAACTTTTCTTAAATATGATTATTATGTCCTTGGCCTTGGAAAACGTTTTTACCATGAACGTTGGACAATTTTCCCTTTTTTACAAGTAAATTTTCTTAAGTTTCATTATGAATATGCTTCTTTTCCTATTAAAGGTGCTAGAACTTTTAATGTTTCAGGATCAAACCTTGGTTTAAAGATAGCTTATCAATTGACGCATGCCATCAGTGCTGATCTTACCATGACACCGCCTTTGCCAATCACCAATTTCACCCAAAGCGAAATTGAATTTGGGATAAACAAACTCATTCCTTTGTCTTCACACCTTGCGCTTTTGCCAAGATTTTCACTTGTGTTACAGCAATTTGACTATGAAGACAATCAAGGCGTACCCAACCATATCAGAATTCAAAATGCGCCTTATGGCAAAATCG
>JBFXKR010000258.1:0-3769 GCA_050173595.1 Candidatus Berkiella sp. | reverse complement strand
TTGGGCAGAGTTTTTCTTATGGACAATTCTATTTGCTGTTCCTGGTTTATTTTTGCTGTTAATTTTAAGACCCATCATTAACCAGTACGAAAACAACAAGGAAGAAACACTGCAAACAGCGATTGATGAAGCTAAAGCTAGCGCATAGAAGTATTATACATTTGTTTTAAGGGGGCAACGTTTTACGTGTCCACCATGAGGTAGTAATGAAAATAATAACATTTTTAGTTTTGCTCGCGCACGTTGTGTTTTGTTTTGCAAAATCCGCTCATCCACCCAAAAATCTATATTTTGATTTTCAAGAATTACAAATCGGCATTGCAGAAAATCCCAAAGGCCCCACAGGGCTGACTTTATTTTACTTTCCCAAGGGCGTTCAAGCTGCAGTTGATATTCGAGGCGGTTCGGTAGGTACGTTTTTTACACCAGAAAAAATGCACCAAGGAGAAGCTTATCTTGATGGCGTTGCCTTTGCTGGGGGTGGCATTTTAGGCATGGAGGCGATATCTGGCGCCGTTTCAAGTTTATATGCCAAAGAAAATAAAACCCACTTTAGTAAAATGCCACTGATTTCAGGCGCTGTTATTTTTGATTTTACGCCAAGAAGGAATGGAATTTATCCTGATAAAGCACTGGGAGCGCAAGCTTTTTCGGCGCTCAAAACAGGTGTGTTTCCTCAAGGCCGTATGGGTGCAGGTATATCGGCAACCAATGGCAAATTATTCGGTGATTCATTTGTCCATGCTGGGCAGGGCGGTGCCTTTGCACAAATAGGGAAAACCAAGATTGCTGTTTTTACACTCGTGAATGCCCTGGGGGTGATTCTTAATGATAAAGGGGAAGTTGTTCATGGCAGTAATCTTTCAAAAAAAGAACTGCTCGCTAAAAGCCAAGAATTATTATTAGCGCCCAAAAAAGTATTTAATCCCTCACAAGGCAACACCACCTTAACTTTAGTGGTGATAAATGAAAAGTTAAGTCCAAGGCATTTGCAGCAAATTGGTCGACAAGTACATCATGCTTTATCACAAGTTATTTATCCTTATGCCACAATACTAGATGGAGATGTTCTTTATACGGTGAGTACTGGCTCACAAGATAGTGATCTTTATGCAAGTGGTGAAAAAATAGAGGCAGATCTGAATGCAAAACTATTTTATTTGGGTCTAAAAGCAGGCGAGTTAGCAAAGCAAGCGGTATGGCATGCGGTAAATTATGAATTTGAAAAGCCAAATGGTGAAGTATGAAGCCATTTAGAAAGTTCAGTTAGCGAAAGCGGTTGACTAAAATAAAAACCTTGTCCTTGATCGCAGCCAAAATGTCTTAACATTTTAACAGTATGTTCATCATTAATGCCTTCTGCAACAACATGCATACCTAAACTGTGTGCTAAACGTATTGTTGATTGAACAATATGCGCAGTTCGTTGTTTGCTAAGCATATCTTGAATGAAGGACTTATCTAACTTCAACTCATGCAAAGGTAACTCTTTTAAATAGTTTAAAGAAGAATACCCTGTACCATAATCATCTATCGATAATTTAACCCCTAATTGAATGAGCCTATGTGTTGCAATAATGGCATTTTGGGGCTCTCTCATAAAAGCACTTTCAGTTATTTCAAGTGTTATTAAAGAAGGATTGGTACCATGTTCTTTGAGCAAGGATGCAATATAAATCGGCAATTTTTTATTTAACAGATCTTTTACAGATAAATTAACAGAGATCCCAAGCGCAATAGATTCTGATTGCCAGATTTTGGCTTGTATAATACTTTTTTCAAGTAGCCATAAAGTAAGATTCTTAAGATGCCCCGTTTCTTCAGCTAAAGGGATAAACTGATCTGGTGACATATCCCCTCTGGTGGGATGAAACCAACGAATAAGTGCTTCAACATGAGTAATGTGATTTGATTTTAAATCAACTTTTGGTTGATAAAATACTTGGAATTCATCTTGACTCAGACCTTCTCGTAATTCACTCATCAGAGAAATTTTGTTGTGGTGATGAGGATCATGTTCTTCTTGGTAATGAACGCATCTGTCCACTGAATATCTGGCGGCATAAAGGGCAAGATCAGCTTTTTGAATCAGTGGAGCTGCTTTATGGCCATCTTGAGGGTAAAAACTAAAGCCTAGTAGCACATCTAAATCAATTTGTACGGTGTATACACTAAAAGGTGTTGAGAAAATCTCTAATATTTTTTCAACTAAAGTCGAGTAGTTTTTTTGTGTTAAGTCAGGTATTAGTGCAATAAAAACATTGCTGGCAAGTCGAGCAATTATTTGCGCTTGATTTAAATTCGATGTTAATCGCCCAGCAACATGATTTAATAGTCTATCGCCTATTTGATAACCAAGCGCCTGGTTAAATTGAGGAAACCTGTCGATGCCAATGGTTACAAGCCCAAATGGTTGTTCTTCATTGCTTTCTAGTTTTTGTTGAATAAAATCTAAAAAGTAAACACGATTAGGAAGTTTAGTAATGGGATCATGTTGGCTTTGAAAAAGCAAGGTGGCTTCACGATCTTTAAGTTTTAATAGAACTTTTTTGAGTATGAGAAGTGAACCTGATAATAAAATAGTGCTAGCGATGATGGCAATGGCTATAAAATCGAGGATAGTCATTGCATGGTTAAAATATTCATCTGCCCAATAGATGACAAACAATGTGCAAATTTGCACTATCAATAGTAATAAAACAAAGTAAAGAGAAATTTTGCTTTGAAATGACAATGATTTCAACAAAATGCTCCTTTACTCTGGTATGCCGCCTTTGGTTAACTTCTCAGGATCTAATAAACGATTGAGCTCTTCTTCAGAAAGTTCAGTTAACTCTTTAGCAACATCTATTAAAGGCACACCTTTTTGATAGGCGGTTTTTGCAATTTTTGCACCAAGCTCATAACCAATGACGGTGTTTAAGGCGGTTACTAAAATCGGATTTTTAGAAAGCTGCTCATCAATACGTGCTTTATTCACTGTGAAACCAGCAATGGCTTTATCGGCCAGCTCTATTGCCGCATTGCTTAATAGATCAATACTTTGTAATAAGTTATAAGCAATCACTGGTAGCATAACATTCAATTGAAAATTACCGGATTGTCCTGCAACAGTAATCGTTAAATCATTTCCCATTACTTGAGCACAGATCATGGCTACGGCTTCAGGGATGACAGGATTTACTTTGCCGGGCATGATTGAGCTACCAGGTTGCAACATAGGAAGGGAAATTTCCCCTAGGCCCGCCAATGGACCGCTATTCATCCAGCGCAGATCATTCGCAATCTTCATTAATGAAACAGCAAGTGTTTTAAGTTGTCCTGACAAGGCGACAGCAGCGTCTTGAGATCCCATGCCAGCAAAGCGGTTTTCACAAATATTGAACTTAATATTGACTTTTTGACCAAGCACGGTTGTTAATTTTTGGGCAAATTCTGGATGGGCGTTAATACCTGTGCCCACTGCTGTGCCGCCAATGACAATGGCTTGTATGCCTGAGAGTTGTTTGTTAATGCTTTCAATGCAGGCTTTAATTTGTGCTGCCCAGCCGCCGACTTCTTGTCCCATGGTAATTGGCATTGCATCCATTAAATGCGTGCGGCCGGTTTTTGTGATATTGCTTAGCTCTTTTGCGCGTTTTAGTAATAATTCATGTAAGTGAGATAATGCAGGCAGCAATCGGGTATGCGCGGCAATGCTAGCAGAAACATGTATGGCTGAGGGAATGACATCATTGCTGCTTTGACTCATATTCAGATCGGAAGAGCA
>JBFXKR010000257.1:0-3779 GCA_050173595.1 Candidatus Berkiella sp. | reverse complement strand
TCCAGTGAATTGAAGGATAACAATACTTATTTGAAAGCATAGCATCCAATATAGTTAGCCAGCTTGCGGCGAGGCCTCTGATTGAGCCTGGTAGGCACGAGTGGGATCGAACCACCGACCACCACCATGTCAAGGTGGTGCTCTACCACTGAGCTACGTGCCTAAAAGTGAGGCAAAAAGATACCACCTTTTTTGCCCCCAAAGCAAGGCCAAGACTTCACTAACCTCTTCGTATCAGTTAAAGTCTCTCTCTTTACCAACAATGAGTTAGAAGAGCGTAAAATGCATCGTTACCGAACACATACCTGTGGCGCCTTAAGCGCATCCGAAGATGGCCAAACAGTTAAACTATCTGGCTGGGTTCATCGTAAACGCGATCATGGTAACTTGCTATTTATCGATTTAAGGGACAATTACGGCATCACCCAATGCGTGATTGAAACAACTTCTAAAGAATTTAAAGCTGCTGAAAGTGCTCGCAATGAAAGCGTTGTCACGATTACAGGTCGCGTGGTGAAAAGAACGCCTGAAACCGTGAATACAAAAATGCCAACCGGCGCCATTGAAGTGGTAATTGATCATTTTGAAATTGATTCCCAATCTGAATTGCTTCCTATTCAGGTGAACAGCGATCAAGAGTTTCCTGAAGACACACGCCTTCGTTATCGGTTTTTAGATCTTCGTCGCGAAAAAATGCATGCCAATATTTTATTGCGCTCGCAAATTATTGCCTCTTTAAGACGCCGCATGATTGAACAAGGCTTTTTAGAATTTCAAACGCCGATTCTTACCTCAAGCTCTCCTGAAGGCGCAAGAGACTTTTTAGTGCCAAGTCGTATGCATCCAGGTAAGTTTTATGCACTACCTCAAGCACCACAACAGTTTAAACAATTATTAATGGTGGCAGGGTTTGATAAGTATTTTCAAATAGCCCCCTGCTTTCGTGATGAAGATGCCAGAGCAGACAGAAGCCCAGGTGAGTTTTATCAATTAGACTTTGAAATGTCTTTTGTCACCCAAGAAGATGTGTTTGCAGCCATTGAACCTGTATTACATGGCGTATTCACCGAATTTGCCAAAGGCAGACAAGTGAGCCCAATGCCATTTAAGCATTTCTCCTATGAAGAAGCCATGCTCAAATTTGGTAATGATAAGCCCGATATTCGTAACCCATTAATTATCAGTGATGTGACCTCAGTATTTGCTGGCTCAGATTTTAATGCTTTTGCTAAAGCCATTGAAAAAGGTGCTTGTGTTCGTGCTATTCCGGCACCAAACACCGAATCACAACCCAGAAGCTTCTTTGAAAAAATGAATGATTGGGCGCTCGCACAAGGCGCACCTGGTTTGGGGTATATTATTTTCACTAAAGATCAAGCCAAAGGCCCGATTGCCAAGTTCCTGAATGAAGAGCGCTTAAACCAATTGAAGCAACTTTCTGGTTGTAAAGAAGGTGATGCGGTATTTTTTGTTTGCAATCAAAAAGCCGCAGCTCAAAAACTCGCCGGACTTGCACGAACGCGCCTTGCAGAAGAACTAGAGCTAATTGACAAAAACCGCTTTGAATTTTGCTGGGTAATTGATTTCCCCATGTTTGAATACAATGAAGAAGAAAAGAAGGTCGATTTCTCTCATAACCCCTTCTCCATGCCACAAGGTGGACTCGACGCGCTGTTAAATCAAGATCCACTGACCATTAAAGCCTACCAATACGATGTGGTCTGTAATGGCGTTGAGCTTTCTAGTGGTGCTATTCGAAACCATTTACCTGAAGTAATGTACAAAGCTTTTGAAATTGCAGGTTATGGTAAAGAAGTGGTTGAAGAAAAATTTGGCGGTATGCTCAATGCCTTCAAATATGGCGCTCCACCACATGGCGGTTGCGCACCAGGCATCGATCGTATTGTCATGCTACTCGCCAATGAACCCAACATTCGCGAAGTGGTTGCCTTCCCCATGAACCAAAATGCACAAGATTTACTAATGCAAGCACCTTCGCAAGTGATGGAGCGTCAGCTAAAAGAATTGCATATAAAAGTAAACATGCCAAAACAAGAAAAAGAAAAGGAAAAAGAAAAATCCGAATAAGATCACGGATACATTGAAATGAAGTGATCAAGCCCCGTTGTCTCAGGCAATTTAAACATCAGATTCATATTTTGAATTGCCTGACCTGCCGCCCCTTTTATCAAGTTATCGATTGCACTAACAACAATTAAACGCTTGGTGCGTTTATCGATATGAAGACTGATATCACAAAAATTTGTCCCTCGAACATTTTTGCAGCTTGCAACGGTATCAAATGGGCAGATCCGAATGAATGGGTCATTTTTATAAGCATTTTGATAAATTTCATATACTTCTTTTTCAGTAATTGCCTTGTTTAATTTAAAATAACATGTGGCAAGAATACCTCGAATGATGGGTATCACTTGTGGCGTTAACTGTATAATGACTTGCTCACCGTTAATCGCGCTAAGCTCTTGTTCTATTTCTGGTGTATGGCGATGGGTCCCGTTTGGGCAATAACAGGCGATATCTTCTGATATTTCACAAAAATGTGTCGGCAGCTGCGGTTTTCGACCAGATCCCGAGACTCCAGATTTGATATCAAAAATACACTCTTGCGGATGAATAATTTTTTCTTTTAACGCCGGCATGCAGGCTATTAGTGCTGCTGTTGGCAAACAACCCGGGTTAGCCAGCAACAATGCATTTGCGATAATTTGCTTATTTACAACTTCTGGCAAACCATATACGGCCTTATCTAGCACATTTTGGGGCGCGCTTTGTAGTTGATACCAACGTTGGTAAACCAAAGACTGTTTTAAACGAAAATCAGCGCCAGTATCTATAATTCTCTTACCTGCTTCAAATAGGGGCGTTACAAATTCTGCCGATTGACCATGAGGAAGGGCAACAAAAATAATATCCGTATGTTCGATAAGGGAGTTTATATCCGGACTATCGCAAGTCATCATCACTTTGTTTGCTAAGTGAGGGTAAATTTTTGCAATATCCATTCCTGCAAAAGTTCTAGTCATGATTTGGGTGATCTTAACCTCAGGGTGCAACAGCAGGATACGAAGTGTTTCTATGCCAACATATCCAGTTACCCCGATAATACCCACTCGAAACATCGTTGATTTTTCCCACTAGTTTTATAAAAACTATAGCATGGGATTCATCCGCCAATGGGCGCAGATACAACGATTTATGAGCTATTCTTTTTCTTTAAATGCCATTTCTTTAATAGATTTAATTTCATCGCGAATCAGCGCTGCTTGTTCAAATTCTAAGTTGCGCGCACATTCATACATCGCTTGATCCCATTTTTTTAATAATTTAGTCATTTCAAGTGGCGCAATGGCATGATGCTTTTGTTTGTAGTCTCTTATTTCTTCAACAATAGGATTAACTGGTGCTGTCATACTCGCTTTTTTGCTGGTCTTTCTGTTAGAAACCTTTCGCCCTGCAATAGCGCCTTCCATGATGTCGGCAATTGATTTGGTAACGGTAGTTGGTGTGATGTTATGTTGTTTATTATATTCTTGCTGAATCCGCCGACGTCTATCAGTTTCGCCAATAGCCTGTTTCATCGCACCTGTCATTTTATCGGCATACATAATTGCCGTGCCATTAATATGGCGTGCCGCACGACCAATTGTTTGTATTAAAGAGCGACCAGAGCGCAAAAATCCTTCTTTATCAGCATCAAAAATAGCAACTAGCGAAACTTCTGGCATATCTAACCCTTCACGTAGTAAGTTAATACCCAC
>JBFXKR010000256.1:0-3786 GCA_050173595.1 Candidatus Berkiella sp. | reverse complement strand
TCTGACAAATGCATTGTACATCCTTGCTCAATTTTTACCAAAAATTGGGAGATATACATTTAAAGTTTATAGAAATCAATAAGTTAGGAAGGCTGAAAAATGCAGGAAGTTTAGTGCGATTGCCATGCTTGGAACATCTGATTGAGCAGCATAAACAAGGTAAATTGGCTGGTCCCATAAAAGGCGACATTGAGATGTACCAAAAGGTATTGGAAGCTCAAAAACGGAACTTAGTAGAGGATAAAGGAATTGGTGCCGATGCATACCAAAGACGACTTCAAGAAGTAGAGAATGATATAAGAGGTCATTTAGGCATGGATAAAATAAAGATTAATTATCCTGCTCCTGAGACGACTGTTGCACAACCAAAAGTTCAAGAAAAGGCAGCGCCAGTTGAACCAAAACCTAATCAAAATCAAGCAGGTTGGTTGAAGTGGGGTGCTAAAACAGCATTTTGGCTTGCTAAAGAAGCATATAATAGTTTGCCTGATATGAGTAAAGATGAACGTGCAGAGAGAATTAGGCAAACTGCTAAGATGAACGCTGGCACTAAATCAATCAAAACTGTGCAAAAGCAAGATGATGAAGAGGCTGATAGAAAACGAAAGCTAAGATAGTTATAACCTTACTCTGAAAGTTTTCTAAAAGTCGAACCTATTTTTCTCTATTAGCAGATTTGTTCTCACCTGAAGGTATAAGCCGCTTCATTGCTCCAATGACTTTATCGTGTTTAGGATGTGCTTCTAGTGCATTACTCCACACCTTTTTAGCACCATCAAAATCTTTCATATACCACATAACTTCACCTAGGTGAGCAGCGATTTCAGCATCTGGCTGAATTTGCTCAGCCTTTTTTAGTGTTTCTAAAGATTTATTGTAATCACCCTTCTTAAAGTACAACCAGCCTAAGCTATCTAATACCGAAGCATTATCAGGCGCTATTTTTAAGGCTTGTGTTAAGTATACTTGCGCTTCATCGTAACGTTTTGTTTTGTTGGCAAGTAAATAGCCTAAAGCATTTAGGGCATCTAAATGATTGGGTTGAATGGCAAGAATGGCTTTTAAGTCGGCTTCTGCAACATCTAATTTATCTAAGCGATCAGCGACGATGCTTCTGGCATAGCGCAAATCTATTTCATCAGGCATGAGCTCAATATTTTCATTCAGTATTTTTAAAGCATCTTTAGAACGTCCAGATAAGTTATACACTTCTACCGTTGATAATATAAGTTGCTTTTTCTCTGGCAAATCGTTAGGTTGCGCATGTGATAGCACTTCTAAGGCTTCATCATAGCGCTTTTTCTCAGAAAGTAGCACACTGGCGCGAATTTGTGATAAAACATGAAAAGGTCCAGTGAGCACTTGTTTAAACCATTCAATCGCTTCATCCTCTTTGTCTTGCATTTCTGCAATACGAGCTAAAAAATAATGGGAAAGATCTTTTTGCTCTGGCGTATCTTTGGTGCGTTTTAGGATATTTTGCGCGATATCAAACCATTGTGCTTGCATCGATAAACGCGCAAACTGCAATAGCTCTTCATTACTGAGTTTTGGGTTTTTTATCAAGGTGAGCACTTCTTGGCGTGATTGATCTTTATAACCATTATCTAACAAAAATTGAGCATAATATTGATGTAACAAATTGTCATTAGGGTGAGCAAGGGCATGTTTATCTAAAAATGCTTTTGCCGCAGTTTTGCCTTGTTTACGAAGTAGCGCTTCAGTGACAAGCTGAATGCCGATTGCGCTATTAGGATCAATTTTTAGCGCGGCTTCACTATAGCTTAAGGATTTATCATCTTGACCTTGAAACAAATAGATTTCTGATAAGGCTAAATGACCGCTCACCGCTTTTTTCTCTTGTTTGGAAAGCATTTCAAGCGCCGCTACAACGCGCTTATTGTCTTCTTCTTTTTGTAATTGGCGAAATAAAATCAAATAATATTGAAAAGCTTCCTCGGGGTTAGTCACTTCTGCTTGGTATAAATAGGGCAGTGACTTTTCAACTTGGCCTAAACGAATAAACAGCGCAGCAGTTGTAATTTGGGCTTCTAAGTTAGTTGGTGCGTTTTTTGCCCAAATCATTGCTGGTTCAACTGCGGTTTCTAATGAAGAGACGGTTAGGGCAATTTGCGTTGCTCTTGCTGCCACATCTGGATCTTGGGTTTCTTTGGCGGCAGCGATATAATTCGCCAGCGCAATTTCTGGTTGCTCACGATCAATTGCCATTTCAGCCGCTAAAATTTGATACATACTTTCAGCTGGCAGGTTATCTTTGGTATTTTTGGGGCTGACAGCCGTTTGCGTCATTGTTAGAGCTGTGTCTTGGGGCGCAGATGTTTTATTATCTACGCTAGAGAGCGTAAGCCCGGGGATCACAATAAGAAGTGGGACAAAAAGTGTAGCTGCCTGCTTCATGATAAATCCTTATTTTTGACGCGGTGCGTCAAGCTTTTTAGCCGCAATATGTTAATCAGCTAACAACTATGTCGGCAATATAAGGATCTTCGAGAGTGATTTTTTTTGATGTAAAAATAAGAATGGCAACAGCGTGTTATTAACTCTTGGGATCAGTCACAAAACAGCACCAATTGAGGTGAGAGAGAAACTGGCTTTCTCTGCAGCGCATATTCCCGATGCGCTTAAAATACTGGTGAATGATGTCGCCATTGAGGAAGTGGCCCTATTATCAACCTGCAATAGAACTGAACTTTATTGTAGTACCTTGCAACAAGCGTCTGTTTCAAATGAAGTGATACAATGGTGGCAATCTTTTAATGCCACTGCATTTGAAGTTGCTCCATACCTGTATACTTATTCAAACGCGAATGCGGTTTCGCACATGATGCGCGTTGCCAGCGGATTAGATTCCATGATGATTGGGGAATCCCAAATACTGGGGCAGCTAAAATCCGCATTTCAAACGGCTAATGATAATGGTTTGTTAGGCAAAAGATTACAAAGACTGTTTCAGACGAGTTTTTCAGTTGCCAAAAGAGTGCGTCATGCAACCCAAATCGGGGCGCACCCAGTGTCGGTGGCCTATGCAGCCGTGAGCTTAGCTAAGCAAATTTTTAGCAATCTTGCCAAAGCAACAGTGACGTTGATTGGGGCGGGTGAAAATATTGAGCTTACCTTACAACACCTTAAAGCAAGAAATGTACAACGCATTATCATTGTGAATCGCACCTATGCCAATGCACAGGCTTTAACTAGCCAATATGGTGGCGAGTGCATGCAGCTTGATGATTTGCCTATTGCTTTGGCACAATCAGATATTGTGATTAGCTCAATTGCAAGCCCAACCCATATTCTTGAGCAGCATCATCTTGATGCGGCATTTTCAAATTGTAAACGTCGTCCCATTTTTATGGTCGACTTAGGTGTGCCAAGAAATATAGCGCCATCGCTTGCCTTGCATGAAGATGTTTATCTTTACACAGTAGATGATTTGCAAGGCATTGTGAGTGAAAACTTAAAAACCAGAGAGATGGCAACCACTGATGCAGAATTGATCATACGCCAGGCAACCCAAAGTTACATGCGCTGGGTAAATATGACAGAGCAAAGACGCGCGATGATAGCGATGCGTCATAAAGCACAACAAGTAAAGAATGAGTCGTTAGAGCAAGCATTAAAAAGGCTTGCGCGTGGTGATGAGCCAATCGAAGTTTTAACGCAATTTGCACATCAATAAACTCAAAAACTTATTCATCAACCAACCTTGAGCTTAAAAAAAGCGCACCAATAAAAAATATAATTATAAAAATAATTATTTTATATATA
>JBFXKR010000255.1:0-3786 GCA_050173595.1 Candidatus Berkiella sp. | reverse complement strand
GTTGGCCGGCACTTATTGGATAGCCTTTCGATTGGCGCTTACTTAGAGGGAGGCAGAGTAATTGATGTGGGCACAGGGGCCGGGTTACCCGGGATCCCTTTAGCCATCATGATGCCTGAAACGTCATTTTTTTTGTTAGATAGTAATCATAAAAAACAAGTGTTTGTCTCACAAGTAGCTAAATCACTATCTTTGAAAAACGTAGTTTGTGTGCATAGTGAAGTGAAAGCATATCAACCAACAGAAAAGTTTAGTACTATCGTCACCCGGGCCTTTGCGCCGTTGGCACAGATGATCGACTTAACCGCGCATTTATTGGCACCCAATGGACGCTTTGCTGCGATGATGGGAAAAGTTGAACAAAACATCGCACTTCCTTTGGGCTTTGAGCTCCAACACATGGTATCTTTACATGTACCTGGGGAAATCGCCCAGCGTCATTTAGCCATCATCGCAAGAGTGGGGCATCAAAGCCCACAGATAAAAGGAAAGTAGGATATGGGCGCTCAAGTTTTGGCGTTTGCAAATCAAAAGGGTGGGGTGGGAAAAACAACCTGCTGTATTAATTTAGCTGCCTCTCTGGTGTTGTCTAAAAAACGGGTGCTGTTGTGTGATTTAGATCCCCAAGGCAATGCAACACTGGGAAGTGGCGTAGATAAAAATGCTGCGCAATTAACCATGAACGATTTGCTACAAGGAAAAGCCAGCGCAAAAGATGTGATTATTGAGCAATCACCCGCGGGCTATGACTTAATTCCTGCTAACAGCGATTTAACAGCTGCGGAAGTGATACTGGTTAAGAAGCAATCTCAACCTCTTTCTTTGGCAAATGCACTTAATGCCGTTAAAAATAACTACGATTATATTTTTTTAGATTGCCCCCCTTCATTGAATATGTTGACGGTTAATGCATTGGTAGCTTCTGATGGCATTATGATTGCAATGCAGTGCGAGTATTTTGCATTGGAAGGTTTAACAGATTTAATGAATACCATGAAGCAGCTACAAGCGGTAAATCCAAAACTTGAAGTAAAAGGAATTATTCGCACGATGTTTGATGGTCGAAATCGATTGGCAGCAGAAGTTTCTTCTCAACTGGTGTCGCATTTTAGGAACAAAGTTTTTCAAACAGTCATTCCTCGTAATGTGCGATTGGCTGAAGCACCCAGTTATGGTTTACCAGTGCAACTTTATGACAAAAGCTCAAGAGGTAACGCTGCCTACTTAAGTTTGGCGGCAGAGTTTTTGCGTAAAGAAAAAATGGGCGTTAACAAAGCCAAGAAAGTAAGAGAAAAGGTCACATAATGTCGATAAAAAAACGAGGCTTAGGCAAAGGATTAAATGAGCTATTATCAGCTAGCTTGGGCAATAGCATTGTTGTTGAGAAACCCCAGCCTGTGAACCCTAAAGATGGTCAGCCAGTACAAGGTCAAGATCTTTGCTATTTGCCAGTTGAAAAATTAATGGTAGGCCCATTTCAGCCGCGAAAACATATGCGCCATGAAGGGTTGGAGCAGCTATCTGAATCGATTCGTGCCCAAGGCTTGTTGCAGCCTATCGTTGTGCGTCCTAAAAATGAACATTATGAAATTATTGCTGGTGAAAGAAGATGGCGTGCGGCCCAGCTAGCTGGGTTGGCGCAAGTGCCCACCATTGTGCGTCAAGTGCCCGATGAAGCCGCCATGGCCATGGCTTTGATTGAAAATATTCAACGTGAAAATCTTAATGCCATCGAAGAAGCAATGGCATTAAAGCGATTATCAGAAGAATTACAGCTCACCCATTTACAAGTGGCTGAAGCGGTTGGTAAATCTCGCGCCAGTGTTACCAATTTATTACGTTTATTAACCTTGAACGCAGATGTTCAAGCGTTGCTTGATCAAGACAAACTTGAAATGGGGCACGCCCGTGCGCTTTTGGCATTAAAAGGTCAGGAGCAAAGCAATATAGCCCAAATGGTGATTGAAAAAGGGCTCTCGGTGCGTGAAACAGAAAAACTGGTTGCGAAACTTCAAGATGGGCCACAAGAAGTTGCGCCTGTTGTGGTGTCCAAGCGGGTAATTGATCCCAACATACGCCGATTGGAAGATGATTTAGCAGATAAATTAGGTGCACGGGTAGCCATACGTCATGGCAGTAAAGGCAAGGGTTTGGTGGTTATTCGCTATAATGATGTTGATGAATTAGAAGGCATATTAGCCCACATCCAATAGCCTTGCTCATCTCAAAAGTGGGTGAGGCATATTAATTATTTTTTATTCAATTAAAAAAGTGTATTGGCGCAAAGATTGATTAAAATTTGCACTCCCAGTATACTTTGCGCGCTTGGCAAGCTATCTACCATGGGTGAATTGTTATGAGAAGCTCTCGCTATCAAAACGAGGCACTTTGGGCCGTCGCATTGCAATTTCCGTTAGCTATCATTCTCTCTCCATTTTTAGCGGGGACATATGGTTTGGTAGCGACAGGATCGTATGTTGTTGGTGCTCTTGTATGTGTGCTGCCAAACTTTTATTTATACCGGCGCGTCTTTGCACACCAAGGAGCGCGAGCGGCAAAAAAGATTTTTAAGTCCCTTTATTGGGGAGAAATGGTCAAGATTCTGTTTACAGCAGCAGGATTTGGGTTGGCCGCCATGACTGATTGGGTGTTACCCATTTGGTTATTTGTGGGGTATATCATGGCACAGTTGTGTTTTGTTATTACCCCGGTAGTGCTGGGGATAGTGAAATTTAAAAATAATCAGAAAATGAGTACCCAATGAGCGTTGGCACAGATAAAGAGCTCACATCAGCCCAATATATAACCCATCATCTTACCAACTTGACTTGGGGAGAGGGGTTTTTTGCTATTCATCTTGATACCCTCATTATTTCTTGGGTGCTAGGATTTCTCTTTCTTTTTGTTTTCATCAAAGTAGCAAAGCGCGTTACTTCGGGTGTGCCAGGACCCTTACAGAATTTTGTGGAAGTCATCGTTGAGTTTGTAAATGTCCAAGTTAAGGACATTTATCACGGTAAAAGTGACTGGATAGCGCCGTTAGCGTTGTCAATTTTTGTGTGGGTCTTTTTAATGAACTTTATGGATTTGTTGCCAGTGGATCTCTTGCCGCGAGCAGCATCCTATGTTGGCGTCGATTACCTTAAAGTTGTTCCAACTACCGATCCCAATTTGACACTGGGTATGTCTTTAAGTGTCTTTTTAATGACAATCTACTACAACTTTAAAAACAAAGGGTTTGTGGGTTTTCCTAAAGAAATTTTTACCGCACCTTTTGGTCCATGGTTTTTTCCGTTTAACTTGATGTTAAGACTCGTAGATGAATGCGCCAAACCGATTTCGCTTGGGTTGCGACTATTCGGAAATCTATATGCCGGCGAGCTCATATTTATTTTAATTGCACTACTACCTTGGTGGACGCAGTGGCCGCTTGGTCTAGTATGGGCGTTGTTCCATATTATTATTATTACCCTGCAAGCATTTATTTTTATGATGCTAACCCTAATTTATGTTAGCCAAGCCCACGAGGCCCATTAATACCGAATTTGATGATGAGTTTATTAAATATTGATTGTTAGGAGATAAAATGGAAACCGCGCAAATTGTTTCTCAACTACAGGCTGTCACCGCTATCGCTGTCGCGATATTGATTGGCTTAGGTGCCTTAGGAACCGCGATAGGCTTTGGCTTGCTGGGCGGAAAATTTTTAGAAGGTGCTGCGCGCCAACCAGAAGTTACCCCTATGCTTCAAGTTAAAATGTTTATTGTTGCCGGCTTGCTAGTTGC
>JBFXKR010000254.1:0-3795 GCA_050173595.1 Candidatus Berkiella sp. | reverse complement strand
AGAATCCTTAGGGGCCAAGATGGTGAACATCGATATAACGGCTGAAAGTACTGGCGGATATGCGCGCGAATTAACAGATGAAGAAAAACAAAAACAACAAAGTGCACTCGCAGATGCTGTTGCTAAAGCCGACGTTGTGATCACAACCGCACTCATTCCTGGTAAAAGCGCTCCTAAGATCATTTCTAAAGAAATGGTAAGGTCGATGAAGCCAGGCTCTGTTATCGTTGATACCGCGGCCATTGCAGGCGGTAATTGTGAAGCAACGCAGCCTGACAAAACCATTCTTTTTGAAGGCATTCATATCAGTGGGCCAACCAATTTAGCAAGCATGGTTGCTCAAGATGCAAGTGCTATGTATGCCAAAAATTTGCTGAACTTTTTAGCATTAATGATAAATGAAAGCAAAATCAACTTAGATTGGAATGATGAAATTATTGCACAAAGCGTGCTCACCCATGCAGGTGAAATTAAACACGAACAAATTAAATCATTTGTGGAAAGTAACTTATGATAAATGGATTCCTAAGCTTTTTAACTATTTTTACCTTATCAGCATTTACCGGCTATGAGATCATCAACCGTGTCCCTGTTATTTTACATACACCACTGATGTCTGGCACAAATTTTATCCATGGGATAGTGCTTATCGGTGCCATGATTGCTCTGGGCCAGTCACATTCTGTTGTAGAGCAATTAATTGGCTTTTTCGCTGTGTTAATTGCCACAATAAACGTGGTCGGTGGCTTTGTTGTGACTGAGCGCATGTTAGATATGTTCAAAACCGAGAAAACCAATGCATAATTTTATTCAAGTTGTTTATCTAGTAACTGCGATTATCTTAATTCTAGGTATTCGCAAAATGTCTTCTCCTAAAACCGCTAAGCAAGGGATCACCTATGCTGGTTGGGGAATGATGGCCGCTATTTTGATCACTTTTTTACTGCCTGAAATTAAAGGCACCCTGAATCATGTGCTAATACTTGCAGGTATTGGGATAGGAACTTATGTTGGCCTCTCTTCTGGCAATAAAGTGCAAATGATCAACATGCCACAAATGATTGCGCTTTATAATGGTATGGGCGGCGGTGCTGCGGCAGCTATTGCCGGCATAGAATTGCTAGGACATCAAACAAACTTTACAGTACGTGCCTTAGCCATACTGGGCGCTATCATTGGCACCATTTCATTTAGCGGTAGCATCATTGCCTTTGCAAAACTACAAGATCTGATGAAACGTGTCATTGTATTGCCAAAGCATCAATTGGTGAATATTGCCATTCTTGCTGGCGCACTTATTTTTGGCTCAATTGTTTTATTTGCGCACCATAGCGCTGTGCTTTCATTAATTTCTTTCTTTATCTTACTGCTTATATTAGGCATAACTTTCACCATACCTATTGGTGGCGCCAATATGCCGGTTGTTATTTCTCTTTTTAATGCCATGACTGGCCTCGCGGTTGGCTTTGAAGGCTTTGTTTTAAACAATAATGCGTTAATTATTGCAGGAACTGTTGTTGGCGCCTCGGGTACCTTGTTGACCCAATTAATGGCAAAAGCAATGAATAAATCTGTGGCTTCTATCTTGTTTGCAAGCATTTCAGATCCTCAAACTCAAAGTAAAGAAAGCACAGGCAGCTTAAAACCTATTGAACCATCTGATGCGGCAGTGATGATGGCCTACTCTAATAAGGTCATTGTCGTGCCAGGCTATGGTATGGCGGTTGCCCAAGCGCAACATAAAATTTGGGAGCTTGCGCAGCTATTGGAGCAACATGGCGTTACCGTTAAATTTGCTATTCACCCAGTCGCAGGTCGCATGCCAGGACATATGAATGTGTTATTAGCAGAAGCCGGCGTGCCTTATGATAAATTATTAGATTTAGAAGAAATTAACGCTGAATTTCCAAATAGTGATACCGTTTTGGTAATCGGTGCTAATGATGTTGTAAACCCTAGCGCCAAAACTGACTCAGCTAGCCCAATCTATGGCATGCCAATTTTAGATGCCGATAAAGCGCGAAATGTATTAATCATTAAGCGTGGCCAAGGTAAAGGCTTTTCTGGGATTGAAAACAGCCTATTTACCATGGATAACGCCCGAATGTTATATGGCGATGGCCAAGATGTGGTCAATAAGTTAATCCATAGTGTCAAAGCATTATGATTTCCTTTTGCCAGCGGTAAAGTAATTTCTTGGACAACCGATAAATACTGTATAAATATTTTAGCTGCGGCCATCCAATTAATTTCAGTGCTGGATGAAGGAGAAGTCTATGAGAACACCCTTAAGTGTTTTACTAAAAGACAAAGGTGGTTCAACCTATAGCATTAGCCCAAGTGAATCTGGCTTTGAATGTGCTACGATAATGAACCGGCATGGTGTTGGTGCATTATTAGTCATGGAAAACAATAAATTAGTTGGGATTATCAGTGAGCGCGATCTCATCAGAAAATTGTTGGGAACAACAACTGATCCCAAATCAGTGACAGTGGCACAACTGATGACCAAAGATCCCGTTACAGTGCCTCCTTCAACCACCGTCCAAGAAGCAATGAAAATAATCACTGAAAAGCGATTTCGACATTTACCTGTTATGGAAAACAATCAATTAGTGGGCGTTATTTCAATTGGTGACTTAACTCGCTGGGTAATGTTACAGCAAGAATATGAAATTGCTGCACTAACAGGGTATATTCAAGGAAGCAGTAATTAAGGTAAGCTTGCAATAACAAATTAAATTGAAGCAAAGCCATGCCTTATCTTAAAGTGAATGATATTAAAATCCATTATGAGCTGTTAGGGCAAGGCAAACCGGTTTTATTCATTCACGGTCTTGGTTCAAGCACGCGCGACTGGGAATATCAAACGCCTTACTTTTCAAAAAACTACCAAGTGTTACTTGTCGATCTCAGAGGCCATGGCCAAACTGACAAGCCTAACCACCCTTACAGTGTTTCACTATTTGCCAGCGATATAGCACATGTTATTAGCACGCTCTTTCCGGAAGGTGTTCATGTGGTTGGTCATTCTTTAGGTGGCATGGTAGCGTTTCAATTAACGGTAGATTACCCTAATCTGGTTAAATCGCTAACTATAGTCAACAGCGGACCTGCGGTGATCTTTCCAAGCATCAAATCTCAATTATTCTTCTATCTACGATTTTTTGATGTTCGTCTTTTTGGCATGTCTCATATGAGTAAAAATCTCGCTAAAATGCTTTTCCCTGAGCCCAATCAAAAAGAATTTAGAGAAACCTTTGAACAACGCTGGTGTGAGAATGATCCAAAAGCGTATACAAACTCCCTTAAAGCTTTTCGCGGTTGGACGGTTATGCATCGTTTACCTAGCATCACTTGCCCTACTTTAATTATTAGTGCCGATAAAGATTACACGCCGATTAGCTATAAAGAATATTATACAAAACTGATTACCAATGCTAAGTTAAAAGTGATTGAAAATTCCAGGCATATCACCATTATTGATCAAGCTGATATTTTTAATGAAATGGTTGATGATTTTCTGAAGAGTCAATAAATGGTTCTTCGCCACATTGGCGAAGAACCAGTAAAGCTTTATTTAGCTTCTGTAGCGGCAGGTTGCGCTGCAGTAGCATCTGTCGCAGCAGCTTCAACTGTACCACCTTTGTCGGTGCAGTCTTTATCAGTAGCAACCATTACCCAACCTTTGCCTTTGCAACTGTTTTGGCCTTTGCAACCATTATTAGCAGTTTTGCATTCGCTGGTGCCTTTGCAAGCGTTACCGCCTACACATTTAACCATGTTTGCATCTGT
>JBFXKR010000253.1:0-3803 GCA_050173595.1 Candidatus Berkiella sp. | reverse complement strand
AGATAAGTCATCACAGGTACTTTAAAATGACTCACATGATAGATGCTTTCTAACGCGTAACTTATCAGCATGGCACATGAAGTTAACACAAAGGCTAAAGCTATCATGGTTGCGCCATGCACCGTGCCTCAACGTAAGATTTCAACACGGGCTCAATGCGCTTTGGAAAAAAACCGCGCGCTAATTGATAAAAAAATGGCTGGCCTTTTTTAACGTAGACTATATAAGCTAAAATTAAGCCCCAAAAGCCAATGATTCCCCATGGAAAAATCCCCCACATCCAATGGGTGTAGTCTGTAATCGCATGAATGCACATTGATAAGCTAAGGCTAGTATTCACAAAACTAGGGCCATGGCTAAAATAAGCAACATAGGTCGCTGCTGTAAAAATCAAAAGCACCAATTGCCCTAATAATAATTTACAAAACCATATACCTAGACTTGAGGCTTCTTCTTTTGCACCCAGCACCACATTGCCAGCAGGCGTGATACACATCCAAAGCAACAAGTAACCAAATATGTAGATAAAAAAAGTATATAAAATGAGCCAATTCGGGCGAAATAAAGATAGGCTGCCTATGGCAGTTGACAGTAATATAGCAAAGATGCCAAGTGTATATTTTTTATATTGCATCGCAAAAAGAAGGGGCAATCATTGCCCCCCATGAGGTTTACTAGCTTAAGTTATACCTTGCTTTAAGGCATAAGTCACGCCTAAGGCGTACTTGGGATATCAACGCAATTGCCATCGACATCCGCATATTGATTATCACCGCATTTTTCTTGTGCTGCTTTTTGGGCATCAGCCTGTGCTTGTGCCTCAGCTTGTGCTTGTTGCGCTTTTGCTGAAGCTTCTTTTAATGTTTTATCAAGTTGCGCCATCATGGCATTCATTTTGCTCATGACTGAGTTCATGGTTGCAAGCAATGCCATCTGCTGCTCAGAAACTCGGAATTGTTGAAATTGCATCCAAGAATTAAAAGCTTGCATGTGAGCAATTTCTCGCAAAATCGCCGTATCAGAGGAAGCGCTTATTTGCGCATACCAGGCAGGATTGGTAAATCGCTGCGCACTATAGTTATCCATCGCTTCCATCACACTTTGTGTCATGGCGCCATTGCTATCTGTGCCAGGCGTGCGCCTTGCGACGATGTCACTTAATGCACTGATACTGACTGACATGATTGCATTTTCAACAAGGGCATCCACAACCGCTTCTGAAGCTGCGCCAGTCAAGCCACCGCCACCGCCTGCCGCGGCAGTTGCTTTGCCAACGATCATCGCAGCCTTTAACTGGGGATCAACACCTGGAAAAGGATTAAGGGTTAATTGTATCATTTGCTCACTTTGGGCGGGCGTAATTTTGCCTTTTGTGAGGTTAGGCGTTTGCATAAATTGTCCTAAGTTCAATGATGTTAGTCCAGAGGTATCACCTGAATTAACATAAGGTGCGACAAGTTTATCGTATACTAAACTTTTTGTAAGCGTCGTTCCTGCTGGAATTGAATTTTCATCAGTTGCCGTTGCCGGCGCACCGCCAACTAAAGGACCTGAAAAGCTGTTTGCATTGCTATAAGGCTTTAATGCATTCAGCAAACTCGTATTTGATAATTTAAGCGCACTATCACCCACTTTAGATTTACCAACAACACCGCCAGCTTGTATTGCCCAAATACTGCCAGGAGCCGCCATAAAGAGTAGCTGCTGGTTATATTGATATTCATTCATTCTCGCTGCTGCCTCATAATTTAGCAGCGCTTGCAGGTGCTCATCATTTTTCATATGCAGATTCATGAAATCAAGCATCGATTGGGTATTTGTTTTAATGTCTGGCAATACACCAAGATTTTGGTTCACTTGGCTAAAATTCCCTTCATTACTGCCCTTTAATGCATTGACTGCCGCTGTGGTATCCGCATCGGCATACGTTAGTGTCGGTGTCATGAACACGCCTACAAGCAGCATGACACTGATCATCTGTTTTGCTTTGTAACTTTTCATAACACGCTCACTTAATGTATCAATAAAATAAAATTAATTCATAATATCAAATGCTTTGCCAGAGCCTTGTTGCTGTTGCTCTACAGTCGAACCACCACCACCAACAGAGGAGCCACCACCTGCACCGCCAGAGCTTGAGCCGCTGCCACAACTCAAAGTAGCTGGGGTTCCCAAAGTGAAAGTCTGGGGATTTTTATCAATACAAGGTTGTGGGGGCATAAATTTATCAATGTCATTTTTAAGTGCATTGATGGGCGTTGCCGTGTCTACCCCAGTTTCTGATGACAAATGTGCAGCATCTGCTTGCCAATCTGCCATTGCGTTTGAGCATAAAACTGAAATAGCCATGATAACAAGCACTTTGGGTAAATTACTCATGATGGGACTCCAAGGCTTTTAACACCAAATTAATACGTTCCGGCGCAAAAACACGCCCAAGTAATTGTAATCTTTCAAAGGATAGGTTTCGTTTTAAAAAAAGCTCTGCATATTTATTTTTATGAGTAGGATCTTTGGTTTGCTCTTCAGCATAGATAAGTAATTTTGAAGCAGTGCCAGGCTTGAGCACATCCAAAAATTGCATTAACCGCAGCGCACGGCCTGAATGCATATTGGCTAATAGTTTGATTAATACCGCTTCATCAGTAATTTCAAAATCGGTGATATTATCCAGGTGATCACCAAGTTTTAACAATAATGCTTCAACTTGCGGATCCGTGTCGGCCGCCCAATTTTCAATGCCTTCCATTGAAGTAACAATTCTGTATAACGTACGTTTGTCGTAGTCATGCCAAAACGTATGAACTGCTTCAAGTGACATATCAGGCATTCATATCTCCTTAAAAAAAGTTTGACCTATCAGCAAATACTGTCACATGATGGTCAAAATTGATCATTTGTATATTAGAGGTATTACTAACATATTACCCCTATTTAAATTCCAAAACTAGCATCCATACTTAAAATAAATTCAGCGCTTGCATTGATCATTAAAAATTTCAAAGCATTTATTGTTAAGTTTCATTTTTTTAAGATTTAGTTCCCATTTTTTATTGATTTAACCCTGACCTACCGGCAAACACTCATAAATGTTCAGGTTTAGTTATAAAAAATACCCAGTTATAATTCCTGTTGATTTATGTTACATGATAAACTGATGTTAATTAGTAAATAATATCTAAAGAACATTCGATAACTAAATAATAAGACATAGCAATTTTTATCCATCCGTAACGTGTGGATACAAAGAACTCTCTTCATGGAAATAAGGTTGCAGCATATGGGTATGTTTAAAAAAGTTGGTGGCCGCATCGTAGATGTGCGCGTTGATAGATGGATGAGCTGGAGCTACCTTGGTGAGACAGCTGATCATTTCAAAGTCATTTTTTTAGATATTGTTATCCCCAAAAAAGCAAGTACCGTCGAAACTTTTGAGGAAGCAATGAACCGACTGGATCTTACTGAAGAAGATCTCATCTCACGCCAAATAGAATTTACACGTTTATGTTACTTCTTTTTAGCACTTGCCTTGGTTGTGGTGTGCTATGCACTGTATGTCGCTTTCACAGGCTCTATGGTAGCATCTCTAATTTCATTTTGTTTAGCGCTATATGCCTTAACACAAGCTTTTCGCTTTCATTTTTGGTTATTTCAAATTAAAAACAGAAAATTAGGTTGCTCCATCAAAGAATGGATGAACTCAGAGGTCATACAATCCGCGACCAACGATTTGACAGTTAATCGCGATAAAGATGTATCGCAAAAGAAGGCAAAAGAATGAAGTGCATTCGTAACATCATATT
>JBFXKR010000252.1:0-3809 GCA_050173595.1 Candidatus Berkiella sp. | reverse complement strand
ACATACTAAAACAAAAAATCCAGTACACAATGCCACAAAATAGATAGGCTTCTAAAGCGGTGCCAAGCCAGGCAGGGCTAGTAGTGGCAAGTTGTACTATCCCAAGAAAATCATAAATACCAATAATAAGCACTAAGGTAGTATCTTTAAAAAGAGCAATTAGATTGTTAACCAAGCCAGGAATGATAGCTCTAAATGTTTGGGGCAAAAGTATGAGTCCAACCGATTGCCAGTAAGACAAGCCCAGTGATTTGGCTGCTTCATATTGGCCTTTTGGAATGCTGTTAAAACCACCCCTGATGACTTCAGCCATATACGCTGCTTGAAAGCACATAATCCCAACAAAAGCGCGTAATAATTTATCAATGACCACATCTTGAGGAATGAGCAAAGGTAACATCACTGATGCCATAAAAAGGATAGAGATTAAGGGAACGCCTCGAATGATTTCTATAAAAAGGATACAAAAGCTTTTAATCACAACAAAATGAGAGCTTCTTCCTAAGGCTAGTAAAATTGCCAAGGGAAATGCACACAAGATGCTGCCTACTGTTAAAAATATGGTTAAAAATAATCCGCCCCATAAATTGGTAGGAACACTTTGGAGGAAAAATCCTCCTTTGAGTAAATATAAGATCAATATTCCTGCCAAAGATAAACTGACAATTCTATAAGTTAACTTAAATCTTGACACGGTGCTTTGAATTAACATGAGGATGAGTATTAAAAAGCTTAAATCCACTCGCCAACGTTGAGATTGAGGATAAAACCCATATATAAATTGATCCCATCTTGAGCTTACCATGGCCCAACATGCCCCTTGGGGGTTACAATCGTCAGTAGATGTGCCATGCCATGTCGCTTTTACAACAGCCCATTCTATAAAATGAACAAGGCTATATAAGCATAAAGTAATTATGCCAATACTTAATAAAAGATTTAAAATAAAGTTGATGGGGTGTGTGCGGTAGTAATCAAGCTGGGACTTCATCATTTTCGAGAGCCCCATCGTGTCATGTGCTCATAGCTTTGCATTAAGCCTGAAATACTTAAGCTAATAAACAGATATACTGCCATGGTGATAGCAATTATTTCAACAGCTTGGCCAGTTTGATTCAGTGCCGTTCCAGCAAATATGGAAACGAGATCAGGATAAGCAATTGCGGTGGCTAGGGAAGAATTTTTTGTTAAGTTTAAAAATTGATTGGTAAGCGGAGGTAATATCACTCTCAAGCTTTGTGGAATAATAATAAAACGAAGTGTTTGCCACTTGCTTAACCCCAATGAAAGTGAAGCTTCCCACTGTCCTTTACTAACAGAGATTATCCCCATACGCACCACTTCGGCAATATAGGCGCCAGTATAGATACTTAATGCAAGTAATAAAGCAAGAAATTCTGGTAATATTGTGATCCCATCTTGAAAATTAAAACGACCTAGCGTCGGGAGCGTCCATTGTAGATTGCTCACAAGTTGTAGGATTTCAATTAACACACAAATCATCAAAAAAACACTTAAGCCAAGATAAAAACTTCGTGTTTTGCCTTTTTGCAGACAGGTGTTTTTATTGCATTTTAGGAAAAACAAACTGAGTGTGCCGGACAAAAAAATGAGAATGAGCATAACCCAGCAATTTGCTTCACACTCAGGTTTAGGCAAATAAATTCCTCTGTTAGTGATAAAAATGTTATCAAAAATAGTGATGGCTTGTTGGGGATAAGGTGCAGCTCTTAGAACAACAAAATACCAAACAAATATTTGCAGTAACAAAGGGATGTTGCGAACGGTTTCAACATAAAAAGTACCGATTAAACGAAACAAGCGGTGAGAAGAAATCCTGGCGATACCGATAAAAAACCCAATAACGGTAGCAAATAAAATGCCGATCAGGGAAACTAAAAGCGTATTAAGGAGCCCTACTAAGAATACTTGAAAATAGCTACTTTGCTCATCATAAGGAATGAGGTGCAAAATAATGCTAAAACCAGCAGTATCTTTTAAAAAACCAAATCCAATCTCTATATCGCGTTGATGTAGATTATTTTGTAATACTTCCCATAAAAGATAACTTCCCCAGATCAGTACCGATAAAAACAAGCCCTGGTAAAAAACAGATCTTACTTTTAAGTTGTAATAAAGTTGAAAAAGTTGCCTCATGACATTACCTTAGCGGTGGGGCATACATTATGCCACCATTTGTCCATAGTGCATTGATCCCACGCTCCAACTTTAATGGGCTGCCAAGGCCAATGTTACGCTCAAATATTTCCCCATAGTTTCCTACTTGAGAGATAATATTGAATGCCCACGCGTTTGATAAGTCAATTTTTTCACCTAAATTATCTTTTTTGCCTAAGAGTCTTTGTATATTTGAATCTGTACTGTTTAATTGTGAATCAACATTTTGTTGGGTGATTTTTAACTCTTCAGCATTGATTAAGACAAACAATACCCATCGCACGATATTTTCCCAAGCGGCATCGCCTTGTCGAACCATAGGGCTTAATGGCTCTTTAGAAATGATTTCGGGCAAAATAATGTGATTTTCTGGATTTTTTAGTTTTAATTTTTGCGCAGCTAAGCCTGACATATCTGTGGAATAAGCATCACATCTTCCTGATTCATAAGCAGCGAGCGTTTCATCTGTTTTTTCATAAGTAATAATTTTATATTTTAAATGATGTGTTTTAAAATAATCAGCAATATTAAGCTCTGTGGTGGTCCCTGAATTTGTACAAATAATCGCGCCATCAAGTTCGCTCATGCTTTTGATATGGCTTGTTTTCTTTACCAGAATGCCTTGGCCATCATAGTAAATCACGCCAATAAAGTTAAGGCCCAAGGTAGTGTCGCGTATAAATGTCCATGAAGTATTGCGTGACAGCAAATCAATATCACCAGATTGTAAGGCGGTGAATCTATCTTTTGCCGATAAAGGAACAAAAGATACTTTATTAGCGTCTCCTAGTGTTGCCGCAGCAATTGCTCTGCAAAAATCTACATCAAGGCCCTGCCAATGACCTTTATCATCTACGGTCGAAAACCCAGTGAGTCCTTGACTGACGCCACAGATGACATAGCCGCGATTTTTGATAATAGACAGCGTTTCGCCATTAATATTTTTGGGTGAGGCTATGCTGTTGTGACAAAAAATGAGCAGCAGTAGCAAGCAAAAAAATGTTCTATTTTTCAAACTAACATCCTTTGTCGATTTGAAATAGCTATAAACAACATAGCAGATTTATGAACGAAGGCGTACTCTGAAAAAGGATTATTTTAGCCTGCTGCTAAGATTAGCAATTTTTTGGGGTGAAACTAGAGCAATTTGCTGGTCATTTTTAGGTTTTAGAGCGAATCTTTTTATTTTAGTATTTTTTTCTCTTGAACTGTTTTGAAGTAAATTGCGCTCAAAACTGGCGAGTTTTTCTTCAAGCATAATGATTTTTTTTTCTAAAACTGGAATATCTTTAGCATGGCTTTCAGTTAGGCCATCAAGCTTGTCTCGTTCAATGCCATCCTGATAAGAGCGGTATGCAGCAATCCCTGCAATGCTAACGACAAGGGCGGTAATTACCATAGGATCAAATATAATCGTTGGCAATAAGCTATAAATAAACGCTTTGGAAGGGCCTGTGAGCAAGGCTATGGTTGAAAATACAATGGGAATAACAACTAATGAAGTTTTTAAGGTTGATATAAAAGTTGAGATCGCACCAATCGCGTTACTAGCCCACGCTAGCCAAGGTTCCCACTTATCCTGGCTAATATTCAGCTCAATTAAAAATGCCTTGAAGAACTCTTTTCCAAAA
>JBFXKR010000251.1:0-3815 GCA_050173595.1 Candidatus Berkiella sp. | reverse complement strand
TTTTCAAGGGGAGGATGGGTTGCAAGTAAACTTTGAAACAATGTCCATCTTGGTGTGCAAAAGCATAAATGGCTAATATCTTCTACGTTTTTAGAGGAAAGATAAGTCCCTTTTTCACTTTCAAGAATTCTTCTTAAGGCAAAAACAAGCCCTTGTGGGTTGCGTGTAAATTGAACCGAAGAGGCATCAGCCAGGAGTTCTCTTTGTCTTGAAACAGCAGCCTTAATCAGTCTCCCAAAAAATAGTCCAATGTACCCTAAAATGAGTAAGCCTAGACCAATAATTAAGATGACAATCACGATATTGCCACTTCCTTTTTTATTTGATGATGAGCTGCTGCGTCGATTGGAAGAGCCTAAAATACGCAGCATAAAATAGCCGGCTTGCCCGATGAGCAAAAGTCCACCAAGAATGCCCATTAATTTGACACTAATTTGCATGTCACTATTTAGAATGTGGCTAAATTCATGCCCAACAACGCTTTGCAGCTCATCTCGAGTAAGTTGCTCCAATGCACCTTGAGTTACCACCATGACGGTATCCTCTGGTTTTATGCCAGCAACAAAAGCATTAATGGCTTTGTCTTGCATCACAAACAATTTTGGCACTTGCACCCCTGATGCGATAGACATTTCCTCTACAATGTTAATAAATCTTTTCTCCAAGAAATTGGTTGTGCTGGGAGAAATTGGCTGTGCTTGAACCATTTGTGCTACTGCAATACCGCCATCTCTGAGAGAATACATTTTCCAAAGCGTGCCAATAAAAATCACTAATATAATCACCGGTGAGACAAGGACAGTAACACCAATCATCAAATCAATAATCGCATTTTGATTAAGATTTGACATTGCATCATTGATTGTATAAACATTTGACGTTGCGAAATAGTGTTCTGGTTGGGCATAAATTATTGCAGCTGCAAATACGACATCAATAAATAAAATAATGCAAACAATAGCGATAATAAAATAAAGCACAAGCCAAAAAGTTTTCTTTTTGGCTTTTTCCTGATGTTCAAAAAAGTTCATAAGACTTAAGCAAACTGTTAGGTGAACGATACTTTAACGGGTTCTTTGGCCTCAGGTTTTGATACTTCAAAATGCGTGGCTGCGCTAAAGCCAAACATCCCTGCGATGATGTTGCTAGGAAATTGTGCACGATAGGTGTTATAAACCATCACGGCATCGTTAAAAGCTTGTCGTGCAAAGCTCACCTTATTTTCTGTGCTAGATAATTCCTCCATGAGCTGTTGCATGTTCTGGTTTGCTTTTAGATCTGGGTAATTTTCTGCTAAAGCAAAGAACTTTCCCATTGAGGAAGTTAAGGTAGATTCTGCTGAAATAAGACTTTGCATGCTGGCATTATCATCTGGCTTTGCCGCAGTAGTGGCTGCCGCAGATTTGGCCATGTTTCTTGCATCGATAATTTGAGTGAGCGTTTCTTGCTCGTACTTCATATATCCTTTTGCAGTTTCAACGAGATTTGGTATTAAATCATATCGTCTTTGTAGTTGCACATCGATTTGAGAAAATGCATTTACAAAACGGTTTTTCAGTTCGATTAACTGGTTATAAACGCCAATCACATAAAATACAATGAGTAAAATAACGCCTAGTATTACACCCAGTGTGATCAGTAGTGTTTGCATGCCCAAATCCTTAAAAACATTCTAATTATATATATCCTCTGCAAAAATATGATTTTCTTTAATATTGAGAGCAAAGCACTGTATGGATTTAAAGGATAACCTCTAAAAATATTTTATCCATTTGCCGATACAAATCAGAGCATCATCTAAAGAGAGAGCATCATGGTACATACAAGTGATCTTCAGGCGTTAAAAGTTCTATTAGCAAACACCTACACGCTTTATCTAAAAACACAAAATTATCATTGGAATGTGGTTGGCCCCCAGTTTCATGCATTTCATGTTTTGTTTGAAGAAGAATACAAGGACTTGTTAGAAGCGATTGATGAAATTGCTGAAAGAATACGTGCGAAGGGCGAGCTTTCCCCAGGTAGTTTTAAAGAATTTACTCAAATGAAAACAATCTCTGAAGCTAAAACAAAAATCGATGCACTTGCCATGGTGAAGGATTTAGCCGAATCACATGAAACCATCTGCAAAACCTTGCATGAGTTGCTAGAGCAAGCTAAAAAAGATGATGATGATGTGACACAAGATTTGATCTTAGAAAGAATGGAATATCATGAGAAAACCATTTGGATGTTAAAATCCCATTTGGCGCATTAATTCTTGTTTGTATTGTAGAGTAAAATATGCAAGGCCCCAAAAAAGACAAGCTTTGTTGAACTATTCAATAGAAGCTCTCTCTTAGCTCATTAAACTTGCTATTTTTATTAACTAAATGGTGCTCTAGCAATTTAAAGCTAAATCTTGCAGGGAATATCGCTCATCAAAGAAGAGATGTCAATTATATTAAAGCGTGGCTAGCCCAATTAAACTAAAATTGCGAAGGATTTTATTTTCTGGGAACTTCAGGCCAATCAATGGAATCAAAATCGATAGATGAGCTTGACTCAATTTCTTGGAAACAGGCATCGATTCTAAGACATAGATCATCTAATTTATCTGTAAACTCTTTTCTTAGTGGTAAATAATTTAATTTTCCAGGATTGCCTATCATTCCATCGAGATAGTCTTCTAGTGCTTGAATTACCTGTTCAACATTTGGCAGGAGTTTTCTTTTAAATGATTTTTCAAAGAGACATGTGTTTTTAAAGTGCTTACAGATATGAATTAGGTCTTGTAAGTAATCTTTTAGATCTAAAGAAGGCAGATAAGTTGTTGGGAACGCTAAAGGCATTTGATCATAAGGCTCTAATGCTACTTTTTCACGACTGCGATCAAAATCAATAATAGTGACAGTACTAGTTGATTCATCCCACAGTGCATTTGCAAAGTGTAAATCCAAATGGTTAACCCCCTTTTTATGGAGGCCAAATAAAGCATTAACTAAGTGCTTAAATATGATAATACCTTGCTCACAGCTTTTTGAGGCAAAGATTGGATCTTCAAGTTCTGACGAAATAGGCGCAGAAAGAGAATCAAAAAATTGTTTAAGTGTGATGCCCTTTTCTAGGTTTTTAAAAAGGTATACTTTCGTATCAGTTTCGCCAATGCAGATGGGTACGCCAAGAGTTTGTAGTATTTTAGCTTCTTGAACGGCCGGTTTAATGTTCACTTTGGAAAAAATCTTAACTGCCACGGGAGCTTCATTTGTTGTATTCAATTTCAATGCTTGTTTGACTTTGCCACGCGCACCACGTCCAAGGAATGTGCTAGGAACTGGCAGTTCATTGACGAATCTATCTTTGCCTGATAAAAGTAAAAATTTTTGTTCACCCATCATAACGGTTGAATAGAGTGTTCCTTCTTCTTTTCTCGAGGTTTTTGTGGCTTTTGCAACAGTGGGAGCTTGTTTCATCTATAGAAAGACCAATTCATTAACTTCATCCATAGTAGACACAATTGCAGGTAAATTCAACGCGTTAATATTTTTACTATCTGTTTAAACTAACCAACCGTCTATTTTGTCTAACATGTAAAGACAGGAGATTAAAAGCAAATGAGGTGCATATGCATCATTTTCCCAGTGAGCGCAAAAAAAAGAGAAGACATTCTGAAATCATAGGCAAAGTGCCTTATAGCACCATTGAGTTTGGCAATGAGAAATTCATCGTATTAAAATCAGGTGGCATATAGGGTGAGGGCTCTCAAGCAACAGCGATGACAGCATATAGGGTAATAGACAATCATACTTTAGAATTGGTTGTGCTTAAATCTTATC
>JBFXKR010000250.1:0-3828 GCA_050173595.1 Candidatus Berkiella sp. | reverse complement strand
TCATTAAAGTGCTCTTGGTTGACGGTAAATGCATAGTGCGTATAACTTACTGTTACCTTTGCATTATCATCGACATTTAAACAAAACCAAAAATCATTTACTAAAAAATATGCCCCTTTGTCCCATTTAACAAGTGGTTTTAAACCTAAGACTTCTTGATAAAAGTTAAATGATTTCTCAATGTCCTTGCATGCCAAGGTAATATGATTCATCCCAATAATCATGATTTGTCTCCACATGGACCCTTGCTTTATTTTGGCACAAAAAGATTCAAGAAACAGCTAAGATATGGCGCTTTTAAATATGAGGGGTGTAGCTTCTTTGGTCATATGACCAAAGAAGCACAATAAGAAATGTGAACAATGTTAAAAGGGTTTATACGTTTAACACTTCTAAAGGAGAGTAGTTTTTATAACCTAACGCTTGGGCAACTGCCGCATAGGTAATTTTACCTTTGTGAACGTTTAAGCCATTACGCAAATTCGCATCTTCTAGTAATGTGCGCTTATAACCTTTATTAGCCAATTCAACCACATTACGAAGTGTTGCGTTGTTCAACGCAAAAGAAGAGGTTCTTGGCACACCACCGGGCATGTTTGCCACACAGTAGTGAACGATGCCATCCACAGTATAGGTTGGTTGTGCATGCGTGGTTGGCATACTGGTTTCAAAACAGCCACCTTGATCAATAGACACATCCACCAGTACAGCACCGGGTTTCATGTGTGACAACATATTTCGCGTCACGAGTTTAGGCGCCGATCCGCCTGGAACAAGTACAGCCCCAATCACTAAATCAGCACGTGGCATGTAACGCTCAATCGCATCTTGCGTAGCATAAATAGTATGTAAGGACGCGCCATATTGAAAATCTAATTCTCTTAGGCGGTTTAATGATTTATCCAATACAGTCACTTCTGCTTCACAGCCTAATGCCATACGTAAAGCATTGGTGCCAACCACACCTGCACCTAAGATAACAACATGTGCGGGTGCAACACCTGGAACGCCCCCTAACAACACGCCTCTACCACCTTGCGCCTTCTCTAAGGCATGGGCGCCTGCTTGAACGGACATTCTGCCGGCTACTTCACTCATTGGAGCCAATAGGGGCAAGCGTCCTTGATCATCTGTTACCGTTTCATAGGCGATGGCAATACAGCCAGATTCCAATAGCAATTTGGCTTGTTCTGGATCTGGTGCCAAATGAAGATAGGTGAAAATGACTTGGCCTTCTCGGAGCATGGCGCATTCTGAGGGCTGTGGCTCTTTGACCTTCACAATCATATCAGCGGTTGCAAATATTTCAGCAGCTGTTTCAACAATAAAGGCACCAGCTTGTCTGTAGTCATCATCACTAATATCAATGCCTATCCCGGCATTCGATTCTACAAAGACTTCATGCCCGTTGCTAACAAGCTCCTTTACGCTGCTTGGCACTAAGCCTACCCGATACTCATGATTTTTGATCTCTTTTGGCACACCGACGCGCATATGATCTCCAGCTAGGATTAAATGATGTGCACATTAAGCTTTTACCTTTAGGAAGTCAATACAAAAGTTATTTGGCTAATATGTGATTGTGATCCTTTTGCTATTCCTAATGTGATCGATTGTAAATTCCTATAATTATGAGCATTTTTATTGATCTTCCATATTGACTCAGATCGTTGAATATGAGGTACTATATTTAGATCCTTCACAAACTATTGACAAGGAATGTCATGGAAAAATCATCAGAAGGTGTAGTGATCAGCTCATTAAATAGCGAGCTGGGAGAATTGCAGGACGCGCTTTCTCATATTCATTCACTACCGAAACTAGCGCGCCTAAACTTCGTAAATGATTTGAAAAAATCTATTGGCTCAGTGGATGATCCCGATCTGCCCTTAAGCCTTAAACCTGTTCTGAGCAAACTACTAGAAGTTTCAAATGCCTATCTTGAATCTGGCAACTTTAAAGCATTTTTGCCCTTATGCGAGCTTGCCATTACGATATGTGGACAAGGATGGAGCTACCTCAGCTACTGGTATAGCCCTGAGCAAAACCTTTGCTATAGCATTTACTGGAGCTTAAAAGCTGCTGTTGAAAGACATCGCAAACAATTATTGATGTACTCTAGCAGCCGTAATGATGGCGCACCACGCATGCAATTTTATAAATTGCCTGAGCGAAAAGTATCTAGAAGAAGAGATTAAACACTAAAACGCAGTGCAAAAAAAAAGCCTCTAGTGAGGCTTTTTTTTTATTTACTTACCATTTGCAATTTTTTTAAGCTTAACTATTGCGTCAAGTTTAGATCGCCTTGGCAAAAGAGGTGGCTGCGTTATTTGGTTTTGTCCTTGGACTGTAGCTTTAAACGAAGGAGTGAAGCTGTTGTTTGCCTGTGTTGCACTGCTTTGCGTTTTGGGATCCGTCGCTTTATCTTCATGTTGCTCCAACCTAGTATTATCAGTAGAAACAGTTAAAGGCTTTGCACGTTGTGCACAATCACTCGTAACGGGAATTTCACTATTTTCCGGCAAAAAGATTGCAGGGTCAAGTTCAAAATCAAGTTCATCATAAAGATCTAATCGCACAGCAGCATCTTCTTGCTTTGAAATGCTGCTGATATCACAATCCCAATTACGAGAGAATTCCGCTAAATATGAACCGTCAAAAGTAGAATGTAATGGAATTTCACTATCAAAAGGGATTGAAAGATCTAACAAAGTGCCATCAAAGAATGGATCGCTTGAAAGATCATCCAGGGTAAAGCCCCCTTCATTATCTTGAAAAATATCAACAGGAAATGTTTGATCTAACATAAACTGATTCCTCAACCTACAACAGGGGGTATAGAGACACTATTTAGTTTATTAACACATAAATAGTAGCGCTATGCTTTGCCTCACTGGCGGGAATGTTCGTCCTGAATTGAGGGGGCCATTATACAGAAAATTTTTGCTCATTCAACGCAAGCTACCTGTGCCTCTTCCTGAATTTGTAGCTTTTCCATTAAGTTATATAGCGTTGGCCGTGTGATACCCAGTAATTCGGCAGCTTTAGAGATATTTCCCTCACAATAATTGATAGCCCTTAAAATGGCTTCTTTTTCGGATGCATCTCTTATCTGCTTAAGGTTAAAAGGCATACTAGGGGAATCATGTAAAGGTAGATCTAAATCACTTAGCATGATCTGATTGCTTTCAGCCATGATGACTGCTCGCTTCATACGATTTTCAAGTTCGCGCACGTTCCCAGGCCAGGAATAGCGGTTTATTGCATCAATCGCTTCTTCTGAAATTCTTTTAACGGGACGTTTGAATTCTCTGGCAAATTTTGCAAGCAGCACCCTTGCCATGATGATTGCATCACCCAGTCTTTCTCGTAATGGTGGTATTGAAATGGCTACTTCACTTAAACGATAGTAAAGATCTTCTCTAAAAGTGTTTGCTAAAATAAGCTCTTGTAAATTATGATGGCTTGCACAAATAACACGCACATCGACCGGTATAGGGCTTCTACCGCCTAATCTATCAATTGCCCTCTCTTGCAAAAATCGCAATAATTTGGGTTGTAACGATAAAGGCAGATCACCAATTTCATCTAAAAATAAAGTACCTTTATTTGCCAACTCAATCTTACCTAACGTTTGTCTCACAGCACCGGTAAAGGCGCCTTTTTCATAACCAAATAATTCACTCTCTAATAAATTCTCAGGGATAGCTGCACAGTTTATAGCAATAAATGGATTTTTTGCTCTCGGGCTTTGCTCATGTAACGCACGGGCCAACACTTCTTTACCAGTACCACTTTCACCATGTAATAAAATACTAATGTTATTAG
>JBFXKR010000249.1:0-3830 GCA_050173595.1 Candidatus Berkiella sp. | reverse complement strand
TGCAATTAAAATAATTTTACTTAGGATTTTCAAGGCTTAACATTCCTGAATCATAATCATAAGCAAAAATTTCAGCGTATCGTCCCCAGTCAATCATCACAGTGAGCACTCTTTCTGCCTCAGCTTCTGTAAGCTGCTCTTGAAGTTCAGCTAAAAAGTACTGTTCGTTTTCTTTGTGGTTAGTGCGGTTATCTAATGTTTCACGAATATGCTTGGCTAAGGGGACACGGTTTTCAAGTTGTGTTGCAAAGAGTTTCTTTCTTTCCTGAATACTACCATTAGCAAATTCTTTTCCTAATGCCGTGAGGGTAATATCGCCTTTTGAAACAGCCGCAAAATTAAGAATTTCAAGTGCTTCACTTAATTGAAACAAGCTGTCATCTTCAAGATGTAAAGTTTCAGAGAGCATGGGTAAATCAATTGGGCCTGAAGTATCTTCAGAGGAGAGTGCATCAACAAAGCCAATGAGCTCTGATATTTCCACATCAGGCAAACGATAACCCAATTCCATTTTTTGAAAATCAACACCAGCTTGTTGTCTCACACGCTTTCGCTCACTGGTTGTCATTAATGAATAGATATCATCAACTAATTTACGAAAGTGGGGATCTTCAGGATTTCGAGGAAGCGGACTGCTCACAGCCAGCTCTGCTCGAATTCTGCCAGGGTTGCCGGTAAAAATAATAATTTTATCTGCCATCATGGCTGCTTCTTCAATGTTATGCGTAACAAATAAGATCCCTTTGGTGCGGGTACGTTTGGCAAGCCACAAATCCATTAAGTCGCTTTTTAAGCTTTCAGAGGTTAGCACATCAAGTGCTGAGAAAGGTTCATCCATGAGCAATAGCTCAGGATCAACCACAAGTGCTCTTGCAAATCCAACGCGTTGGCGCATGCCACCTGATAACTCTTTTGGGTAAGCTGATTCAAAGCCATCAAGACCGATGGTATCAATCGCTTTTAAAGCGCGTTTGCGACGTTGTTTTTTATCTATCCCTAGTGCTTCTAAGCCTAGTTCAACATTTTGTAGCACAGTAAGCCAAGGCAGTAATGCAAAATTTTGAAATACCATGGCAATGCCTTGAACTGGCTCCGTTACTGTTTGACCACGATAATTGACTTGGCCGCTGCTGGGTTTGATTAATCCGGCTATCATTCTCATCAACGTAGATTTACCAGCCCCTGATTTGCCAAGCAAGGCAACAATTTCGTTTTCATACATGGTGAAGTTAACATCTTCAAGTACAACTAATTCTTGTCCTTCACTTGAACGGAAGGTTTTTTTTAAATCTTTAACTGTAAAGATGACTTTTTTTTCTGCGTCGTTGCTCATGCTTTGGCCCTACGCTGTATCCATTTGGTATCTTTCTTCGGCGATATCATAAAGTTTTTGCCATACCAGGCGGTTAATCACAATAACATAAATGCTCATGACGGCGATTCCTAAAGCAATGCGCGGAAAGTCGCCAACGGTAGTATATTGGGCGATGTAACTTCCAAGCCCTTTAGAATGAATGGTTTCTCCACCCCAACTGACCACTTCTGCAATAATACTGGCGTTCCAACTCCCGCCAACGGCTGCCATGGCGCCTGTTACGTAATAAGGAAAAATGGCGGGTAATACGAGTTTTTTCCACCACAGCCAACCTTTTAAGCCATAGTTTTGTGCAACTAAGTGAAGTTCTTGAGGCAGATTGCTGGCACCTGCTACCACATTAAATAAAATATACCACTGTGTGCCTAAAATAATGAGCGGTGCCGTCCAGACATTCATATCCAGATCAAACCTAATGATGAACATATACAACACAGGGTAGATAAGGTTCGCAGGAAAGGAAGCAAATATCTGTGCGATGAGTTGAATAAATGTGGCTGTTTTAGGCCGCAACCCAACCCATACCCCAATCGGTACCCATAGCAGCGAGACCAATACCACCATGACGGCTATTTTCGCAGCGGTGAAAAGCCCTAGGCCAAACACGGCAATCACTTCTGAGAGTGTTACTTTGTCATGAATAAAACGCACCAAAATAATACAAGAAGCAAGTAGCCCAAAGACTAAAAAACCATTCCAAAAGGTGATGGCCGTCCAGGTGATGGCTTGACGAACTTTGTGGGGCAATCTTTTGGGAGTGCTCTCGCGCGTTGTCAAAGGGATGGTGATGAGATCCCGAATGTTACGCATAAAGCCAACAATGATATGAATAAGTTTTGCCCGTTGTAAAATATTTAAAAACCACGTTTCGGTATAGCTTTCTGGATTGGATTCTATTTTAAATTTTTCAGACCATGCGACAAGTGGCCTGAAAATGAGCTGATCATAAATGATGATCACTAAAAACATGGTAAAAAGGGCATAGCATATGGCGCGTGAATCTGATGTTAAGGTTGCTTCATAGATATAATAACCTATACCAGGTAAAGTAATATTTTGGTTATTCACGGAAATAGCTTCAGAGGCCACCACAAAAAACCAACCGCTAGATAAAGAAATCATGGTGTTCCAGATTAACCCAGGTGTGGCAAAAGGAACTTCAAGTCGCCAAAATCGCTGCCATGGTGTGAGGTGGAACATATCGGCAGCTTCATTTAAATCTTTTGGCACGGTGCGCAGCGATTGATAAAAGCTTAAGGCCATATTCCATACTTGTGAGGTAAAAATAGCAAAGATTGCAGCGCACTCAGGCCCAAGCTGACTGCCAGGAAAAAGATAAATAAAAGCAAAAATGGAAACAGATAAAAATCCTAATACCGGCACTGACTGCATAATGTCGATAAAGGGCAATATGAAGCGCTCTGCGCGTTGGCTTTTGGCTGCCAGCGTGGCTATGGTAAAAGTAAAGAGTAGTGAGAATGCTAATGCAATGGCCATGCGAATCACAGTTGAGATGGCATAGCCTGGTAGTTTTTTAATATCAAGAGAAATAGGAATATGCTCGCCTAATTCATAAGGCACAGTCATTTGCTCGGCGCCCCAAACAAAGGCAGCTAAACACCCAAAAAACATCACTAGGATAATGAGATCCCATTGGTTCAATGGCAGGGATATTTTCCCGGGTTTAGTATAATAAGCTTTGTTAGACATATTTCATATTTTGTTTAGTCCTTAGACCTTATTATAAGGTTCTTAATAGCGATATTGCACGTTCGATTTCTTCAGGACACCCAGGATAATTATTGTCTTCGATTTCTTAGGACACCCAGAATTAAAATGGATTGTCATTCATAATCATCAAATTTTACCGATACTTGGTTAGAAACATCACCGCATTGCGGCAAAAAATATTAAAAAGAGGAGATATGCACATCTGTAAATGTGTATGTACAATCAATCGGATATTCTCTTTTAAGTATTTCATTTCATTAGTAAAAAAATTGCTTTGAACTTAGCTAGATGGCACATAGTCCTAATAATAAAGACTTAATGAGGCTATTTTGTCATGACAGCTGATAACTTAATCCCTGAGGAAGCTAAAGCCAAGTACATTCAGGCTGTTAAAGCAGCCCAAGCGTTTTCCAATGATGCAGAAAAAATTAATAAAATGGCGATGACTGCGGTTAGGAGATATCAACTTACACCTGGAAATTTAGCTTGGTTAAAAGAAAATTTTGGCGCAAAACCAAAAACAGTCACACGCGCAGGTATGCGTGTTAATTTTGATGATTTGCCAAAACCTGATGTGATTCCAGTCAACGATGAACTTTATCAAAAATTAATTCAAAGAGCGCAACGTGTTTTATCAAAAGATAACCCAGAACTTGCAAAAAGTTTAGAGCATTTTGCTAAAACAGTTCAAAACTTACATCAAAATCTCATGGTAAAACTAAAA
>JBFXKR010000248.1:0-3833 GCA_050173595.1 Candidatus Berkiella sp. | reverse complement strand
CTCTTATAACATTAAAAGAAATATACAAGTTGGGGAAAAAATTAGCATTAATGACATTGAAGGAACAGTGACTGATATCACCAACACAACCCTTATCCTTGAAACAAAACAAGGTACGGTTGTGATCCCAGCAAAACTTACCAATGATCATGTTTGTTACAAAGTCTAATTATGGACATACTTGTAGATAAATATTTAGATAATCATCCAGAACATGCTGCCAGAATGCTTTGCACCGTGTCAGAAAGTGCCTTTTTAAAGGTAATACAAACTTACCCAAATTATTTGGATAAAATTATATCTCATATGCCACCCACCTATATGGCACAAGCATTTGATACTTACTCTCAAAGCGCCATTAAAATGATATGCAACAAAATTAGTGCAAATCATGTTGCCTGTATTTTAAAATTATCCCCCCCAAAAAAGCAAACCACTATTTTAGATCTGCTGGACAACAAAAAAAAGAAAGCCGTTAAAGAGCTACTTGATTACACCCCAGATCAAATTGGTTTTTATGCCCAAAGTGTAGCGCTCGTTTTGTCTGAAAATTTGTTAATCAATGATGCGCTCAACGAAATTGATAAACTAAACACGCTTGACAGTCCTATCTTTGTTGTTGATTCAAACTACCATTTGATAGGCTCGATTGATCTCTTCATGCTGATAAAAAAACGAAAGCGTAATGGCACTTTGCAAGATGTCACCCACAAAAACATTTATCCAATTAAAGCATCAACGCCATTACAAAATATTGCTGCTCATCCCGCATGGGAAAAGACTAACCTTATCCCGGTCGTTGGCAAAACCGATCTGTTTTTAGGGGTTATCCCTCAAAACAAACTTTCAACAAATGTTATTGCCAACTATGATGAGAAAGAATTAAGTGCACTTAATGGTTACATCCTATTTTCTGAAATTCTGTGGAACGGTCTTCAAAAGTTTTGGGGCTCAATAAGGTAATTGTGTGGAAACTTCAACATATCAAAGCGTTATCCAAAAATTACAAACCGAATTTTTAGCTTCATATCCAGTTGAAGCCGCATCTGAATTAGAAGCGTTAGATAAATCAGAATTACTTAAAATTGTCAAAACACTCAGCTTTGAAGATATTGAGGTTGCAATTCAAAAGCTTTCTACTGACACGCTCATTGTGCTTTTTGAAGAATTAGATAATGAAACATGCCATAAAATTATTAACAGCTTGTCAGTTGAAAAAATTAACGCTATTTTATCAGGCGTCGCTATTGATAAAAAACAGATCCTTTGGTCGTTTATTCCCAAAAATATCAAAAGTGAAATCCATGAAATTCACAAATATCCTGCTGGAACAGCAGGATATTTAATGGATCATAACATTATCATTTTCACCCCAACCATGACAATTGAGGAAGCAATTCAAAAAATAAAGGCCCGGCACAAAATGGGGATCCGGCTTTTGTACATAACTGATGAAGATGGTAAATTACATTCTATGGTCACAGCGCAAGAACTGATGTTGGCAGATAAAAATCAGCTCTTAATGGATATTTCAAAACCGGTTCCTGCTATCATCGATGCGCTGGCTCAAAAAGATGAAATTCAAACGAAAATTGAACAATATCAACTGACCGATATTCCTGTGATTGACATTCACCATCACTTTATTGGCGTGGTACAACATCCGGCATTAATTCAAATTACAAGAGAAGAGCTCACTAAAGACATTCAAACCATGTTTGGTGTATCGCAAGATGAGAGAGCCTTATCAAAGGTGTTTTATGCTGTCAGAAAAAGGCTGCCCTGGCTTGAAATTAATTTACTCACAGCCTTGCTTGCCGCATCAGTTGTCGGGCTCTTTGAAAATACGCTTGCCAAGTTTACTGCGCTGGCCGTGTTGCTACCGGTGGTTTCCGGGCAATCTGGTAATACCGGTGCCCAAGCACTTGCCGTTACCATGAGGGGCCTTGCCATAAAAGAAGTGAGAACTTCACAGGGATTTTTACTTATTTTAAAAGAACTACAAATCGCATTGGTAACAGGATTAGTTGTTGCGCTTTCAACAGCTTTGGCAATTTATGTCTGGAGCCACTCATATGGGCTTGCCTTGATTATTGCCATCTCAATGATAACCTCGATGATTTTAGCTGGCATGAGCGGTGCCGCCGTGCCACTGTTGTTATCTCGGCTAGGATTTGATCCGGCATCCTCATCATCGATTTTGTTAACAACCATTACCGATGTGACTGGCTTTTTTAGTTTCTTAGGAATTGCAACGTTATTATCGAGCTTAATTTAAGCTGTCGCCAAGTAACTTTTACCTAGCGACAGGTTATATCACTACTGTTTTCGCAAGGTGTTTTTTCTATTAAGCGCCATATAAAGCAACTCAACTTAGATCTTACAAAGTCTTGCATTTCATCACTGTTTCTATAAAAACTCGCACAGCTCACTTACATTTCCTTAGGGGCAGAAACTAATTTAAGGCATGAAGGGTCATCAAAATGTGCCGATAAAAACAACTATATCATCAATAAAAAATATATGAATAAATACATAGCACTGAAATTTTTTTTAACAGGCTACGCATCCGTTGCGATGGGCAATACTCAGACCGATTTATGTAATACCGGAGCCTTTACCTGTCATCAAATTTCCCCCAACTATGTTGTTGCCTACCCAGTTGATAAAGCTCAACAAGCAGAGCAAAACGTAGTCAAAAATAATCATTCCACATTGGCATCACCCGTTTTAAACGATGATACCATCGATGTTGATTTAACTAATCTGACTTGGCAGGTTTATGATGAAAATGGCCAAATCATGCGCTCAGGGCCGGTTTCTGGCGGCAAAGACTATTGTGATGATATTAAAGATGAATGTGAAACCGTCACTGGCACCTTCACCATTTATAGAAAAGGGAATGAAGATTGTAAATCAACACAATTCCCCGTAGGACGTGGTGGTGCGCCAATGCCTTATTGCATGTTTTTTCATGGTGGCTATGCCATACATGGTTCACATTCCGTACCCAATTATAACGCAAGCCATGGTTGCATTAGAATGAATCCGCAAGATGCAAAGTGGTTAAACGAAGACTATGTGCAAGAAGGAGTCACCACAGTTCATGTTCATTATTGATATGATGATGCTATCGCGGCTTTTGACTGCTCGCTATCGCGTAGTTTTTTTGATTCATTATTGCCTCTTTAATATTTGGCAATAAACTTGGTATATTTTCAGGTGGTTTACCGCTTTTCTTAAGTTGTTCATTAATCTCGTTGCCTTTTTTTCTCAACAGAATTTCAATTGCAACAAGAAAACTTAAATTTTTATGTTCTTTAGCTAAAGACAGAGTGAACTTAGAAAGAACGTTCATGTTTGCATTGCTTGGGATACTTTGTATAGAGTAAACCCATGCCATATAGCGTTTATTTTTCACTGACTCTTGCATGTCTTTTTTCGGTATACGAAGCTCATTGACTGGTGGTGGCTCTGGTTTGGGGCTCAGGTTTTGGATAACTGCTTCCAATTGATTTTCTAATCGCAAAATATAGGCCTTAGTTTCGCTTAATATATTTTGATCAACTTGGTTTAAAACATCCTCAGGGTAAGATGTTTTATCTTCTTGAACGAATTTCGATGCAATCAATGGGTTTTGACGTTTATGCACTTTACGAACCATGACACTCACCCATTAGTTGAGGATCTATACCTAGATGACATCACCCGGTGGTTTTTGGTTCAATGAAATTGTTTAGATAAGAGATGATTTTTGGTAAAAGCGTGAGGATTCGCGCTTTTACCTGATTTGTGCAAGCTGTTCTTCAATGTTTAACAATGCCTAAAGGAAT
>JBFXKR010000247.1:0-3852 GCA_050173595.1 Candidatus Berkiella sp. | reverse complement strand
CTTAATAATGGCAATTATCTAGATGTACAACTGGGTCTGATGTTTTTAAATGGCAAATATCCAGAAGTTGCACCGCAAGTAGCAAGCATTGTGATTGGCTTAATGCAAAATTTTAAAACGGTCGGATTAAAACCAGGTGCAACGGAAGCTTATGCTGCCTTAATCAAAGAAGCTTATACTATCGCACAAGTAACGCCTCAAAGTGAAAACCGTGTACTTGGCGCACTCAAAGGAGGCACTTTTGCTGCGGCAGGGTTTGGGGTTCCACTCCTTCTTGGTGGCGCATTGAATCCATTCACGGCGCCTATCGTTGCAGCAGCTGCAGTGGGTGGGATTATTTATGGCGCGGTATCTAAAGGCGAACGTAAACCATCCGTTGTGGATTTGCCCTTTAGCAAAGAGACTGTTAAAGGGTTGATAAGCAATTACAACTACAAACAAGCTTATGATTTCATTATTGCAAACAAGAGTGCTTTGACTTCTTTAGAGGATATTGTTGAATTGCATGAACACATTAAAAGCATGAGAACTAAAGGATTTTGGAATCAAACACGTGTCGATTATGACACTTTGTATAACTATTTAGTAGTTCAAAGAAGACTGCTCACACCCGTTGAACCTGATAGTGTTGATGAATTGGTTGAATCTTTTACCGATTTAAAAATGTCACGAGGTTAATCCCCGTGACATTTGAAGCAATTTAACCTTTTGCTTTAGGTTTATGTTGTTGCTGATTTGATGCATGTTTTTGATTGTAAAGAGCCGTTAAATGTGAGCGGCGCTGTTCAATCAACTTTTGTGCTTCAGAGGCATCATAATAGGTGTAAGCAAGTCCTGGCCACCATAGCAAGAATGAAGCAACGTTCGTTCCTGTCATACCTTTTTTGCTGTTAATGTCTTGCTCGGTTTTATCCAGTTTCGCTAATTCATTTAAGATCTGTTGTTCGCTTAAATGATTATCGCCCATTTGAATGACTTGGGTTTTAGGGGATGTTGAACAAGCGCTCACAAAAAGGATACCCGCAACTAATAGAATTTTGCTAACCAACTTCATTTTGTTACCTCTATGGTTTTAAAGCGGGCATTCTAACCTAGTATCAGAGGATGTCAATTAAAGTTTCTGTGATTTTCAGCGATTTTAGGAAGTGCGGTAGGCATTTGTATTGAGAGCTGCTATTTGAGGGGTGTCCTGATAGAAATTTAAAGGGCGTCCTGGACATGATTAATGAAATACACGACTACCCAAAAAAGCATTTGAGTAGTCTGCTCAAGCTAAAGTCTTTCGTTATAGCTTCGCTTTTTTATTTGGCACATCAGCATCTTTCACCATTTTGCCAAATTGTGCTGGGGTAAATCCTTCTTTGTCAGCTTTTGCGTTTCACACCCGTTGAACCTGATAGTGTTGATGAATTGGTTGAATCTTTTACCAATTTAAAAATGTCACGAGGTTAATCCCCGTGACATTTGAAGCAATTTAACCTTTTGCTTTAGGTTTATGTTGTTGCTGATTTGATACGAGCAGACTATTTAAGTTGGACTTTACAGTTTCATTGTATCCAGAAGTATGGGGAATGAATGAAAGTTGAATGCCAATGGCGCAGTTTGATTAACTTGTTGTGCTATTGAGCGATAAGCTATGTTGTATGATTGAGCCTTCATTCGCATTAGGTCATTTACGATGAATTTAAAATCATTAACAAATAAAATCGGTTTTTCTCATTTTGCATTGATAAATCAGACACTTATCTTGCATGTAGCTACACCTGGCTTAAAATCTATGTTTTTGCTCAAAAATTGGGCGTAAAATAGAATTTATATCTCAATGCTTGTGAGGTTTTTATGACCACTGGTGGCAATGATAATGATAATGATGATGATAAAGATAAAGTTAAAGTTAAAGAAGATGATATTGATTTTAATTTTGACGAAATCATGAGGTCACTGGATGAGGTTGCGCAACCTGAATCAACTAACGTTTCAGATGATACTGCTCAGATGGAAGCTGCGCTTGATGAGGTGCTTAATGATCCTGGATTTCAAGAGGAACAAAAACAACGCCAAGAAAAATTAAGGCAAGAAAAAGTAGAAAGAGAAAAAGCGCAACAACTTGATCGTGAAAAAAGAGAGCAAGAACAGCGCAAAAGACGTATTGAACATAGCAAGCAGGTAGTAGAAGGTTGGGCCCAGAGGCATGTTCAAAAAGTTCAAGGATCTTCTGACTTTACTATGGAACAAGTTGAAAATAAAGTAGATGAATCAACTGCTTCACCAACAACGAATTTACCCACAGCACCTAATATTGTCCAAAATCTAATAAAACAGCTTTTGGACGATTTGGGGATGGCGAATGAAGCAGATCTTGATCACTGTCTTCAAAATCCAAAAATGATGTCTACAAGAAAACTGCCTGCATATGCCAAAACAAAAGACTCCTTCGATGTGTATCAAAGCAATCAAGATGTGCAAAATAATGAAAAAATCCGCTTCGCAAAAGGTGTTAAATATGTTATCAAGGACCTGCGAGAAAAATTAGAACATGGCAATAACATAACGCCAGAAATCATTGAGCGTCATCAAAAAGCCTTAGGCAGAATGTTAAAAGAAGATCAACCAAATCCTTTAAAAGAGGCGCAACAGCAGCTACAGAATGCACCTGCTCAGACATCTTTAATTGATGAAGTTTCTTCAGAATTAGGCTTAGATTCACAACCTATAAGTCCTTCTTACCCTCATCATAAAGATGTACTCAAAGAGAAAGAAGTTGACGTTCAAGCTCAAAGTCAAGTTCAAAAAGTATCTATCAGTGATATTCGATCACTCTACAATAAGATTAGAGCTGGAAAAAATGATAAAAAAAGCAACACGGCATTTGCACTACATAAGGCACAATCTTTTGTTAAACAATTCACCACAAACATACCTCTGCGCGAGCGACAGATTGCGCAGCTGCAAGCGTTAAAAGATGCTTATGATAATGCCAAAACGCCTTCTGAGGTGGAACACTATTCACTTCGACTTTACTGTGCTGCTTATTATATGAAAAATAGTATTTTAAAATCTGAGAATAACAAACTACCTTCGGCCTTGGAAAAGGTTTGCGACAACATTATGACATCTTTGGAAAATGATATAAATTTTAAAGAAGCAGTTAAAATTACAAAAGAAAGAGCTGGAAATAATGTAAAAGGTGTATTGAATCGTATTGGACATGATGCTTTAAATAGTGTAGCTAATAAGGAGCAACAAAGCCAAGATATGAAGCCTATGAAAAACAAATAAGGAGGCAACATTTTTACTTCAAAGCGTTTTGAGTAAACCTGCGTTTTAATAGGTAGCCTCAAGGATTAATAACTATTTTTGTACCCACCATGACATGCGTATAGAGCTCTTGAATTTCATCATTACTAAGCGCAATACAGCCTAAGGTCCAGTCCTTTTGACTATGGGATTTTCCTATCCATTCAAAGGGTTTTGACAGGCCATGGATCATGATTTCGCCGCCTGGGGATACCCCAAGCTGTTTTGCATTTAAAATATCTTGCGAAGAGGGGTAGGAGATCTTTAAAGAAAGGTGAAATCGGCTTTTGGGGTTTTTCGCAATAATGGTATAGCTACCCTCTGGTGTTTTACCATCGCCCTGTTGGGTTTTGTGCCCTATTGGTGAAAAACCTAATGCGATTTTATAACGCTTTAGGGGGATATTTTCATGAAATACCGTCATTCTTCTTTGTGCTTTGTCCACCACGATTAAATCAATGATTTGTCCAATTTGAATGTTGGCATCATATAAGGGATCGATGGGGATTAATTCGGGCTTTTTTTGAATGTAAAAAAAACTAAAAACGATAACAA
>JBFXKR010000246.1:0-3873 GCA_050173595.1 Candidatus Berkiella sp. | reverse complement strand
CTAAATCACAACCAAAAGCTAAGGCAAAAGCTAAAGCGGCAGTTGAAGTAAAAGCACCTGAAGTTGTTGAAATTATTGAAGAAGAAACAAAGGCTAAGGCTAAAACAAAGGCTAAAGCTAAAGCTAAAACTAAAACCAGAGCGAAAGCTAAGCCAGTCGTTGAAGTAGCAGATGAACCAGTAGTTGAACCAGCAGTTGAACCAGCAGTTGAACCAGCAGTTGAACCAAAATTAAATAAGAACAACCAAAACGCTATTTTAGCAGGTTTAAGCTTTGTTGCTTCTACCGTGTTATTTGTTAAAACAGGTGCTGTGAATGCTGCTTCTGCTTTAATTGCTAAAACAGGCGTTAGCGTACCGGCTGCTTTATTAGCAACCAATGCTTCTGTATTAACCTTTGCATTTGCTGGTGTCATGACATTAGCGGCTGCAGGTCTTGTTTATGGTGCATACCGCGCTTCAAATGCACTTTACACAAGATTTAAAATGACGCGTAAAGAACGTTATGAATCAGACTATAGCTATGCTCAAGAAGCTGTAAAGCAATTAGAAGCGAAATTAGCTGATAAAACTGATGCTGATAATCAATTCATTGTTAATCTGCATAAATTTGAAGATGCTGTACCTGCTGCACAATTCAAAGAAGATGGTAGTGATATTGAAAATCAACCAGCTGTTAACAAAATTCATGTGGTTCAATTTGAACAATACGCAATGAATAAGTTAAATAAATCTAAAGTTGAAGATCGTGCTAACGTTGAGAAAGAATTATTAGATGAAGCTAATAAAAAATTCAAAGCGCAAGCATAAATTTGAAACGCTCAGCAAGTTATGACTTGCTAGGCAAATCAAATGATAAAAGCCCAGCCATTGTGCTGGGCTTTTTTTTATGTTTTGTTCAGCTTTTGGTAGGCCGACAGAGCACGTTTTCTGGCAAAATCATGCTCTACAATAGGCTTGGGATAAGTTTTGCCCAAACAAATACCCGCTTCCTTTAGAACTTCTTCACTTGCTTCCCAGGGTTGGTGAATAAATTTACCCTCCAAAGCAGCAAGTTCAGGCACCCATTTTTTAACGTAGTCCCCGTCTTTATCAAATTTTTCGCCCTGTAAAACGGGATTAAAGATCCTAAAGTAGGGCGCAGCATCAGCGCCTGAGCCTGCTACCCACTGCCAAGAAGCGGCATTATTGGCTAAATCAGCATCCACGAGTGTATCCCAAAACCAGGCTTCGCCTGATTGCCAGGGCTGCAATAGATGTTTGATTAAAAAAGAAGCTACAATCATTCTAACGCGATTATGCATCCAGCCGGTGTGCCACAGCTCCCTCATGCCAGCATCAACAATCGGATAACCTGTTAAACCTTTTTGCCAAGCGACAAGCAACTTGTTGTCAGGGTGCCATTCAAAGCCATCAAAATAGCCTTTGTAGGCTTTATCAGGTAATTGAGGGAAATGGTAAAGTAAGTGATAAGAAAACTCTCTCCAGGCAAGTTCAGACAAGAAATGATGCAGATCTGTATGTAATGCCGCTGTGTCTTTTAGGGTGATGGCAGCTTGCCAGATCTGCACGGGACTTAGCTCCCCAAAATGTAGATGAGGCGATAATTTGGAGGTGGCTGCAATGTTGGGGAAGTCTCTTTGCGTTTTATAGCCTTTAATGGCGCTTTGCAGAAACTTTTTAAGTTTTGCTTTTGCGGCGGCTTCTCCTGGCTCCCAGTGCGCTTTTAATCCACTATCCCATGGGATAGTCGGTAAAAGTGCTAATTTTGCTAAGGAAAGGCCCTGTAACTGTTTAAATAGGGTTATTTTCGAAGGAGATGGAAAAATCTCGCGAATGGTTTCTTGCTGCAAGGTTTTCCAAAAGGGTGTAAATACTCTAAATGGCTGTTTGGATTTATTAGTGATTTCCCAGGGTTCTTTTAATAAGGCACCGTTGAATGATAAAACCTCAATCCCCATGTCCGTCAGGTGTTTTTTAATTTTGGTATCTCTTGCAATGTAATCTGGCTCATAGCAGCGGTTCCAGTAGATTCTTTCTACTTGATGGTCATGCACCAACTTGCTTAACACAGCTAATGCTTTACCTTGCTGTAGTACAAGCGTTGCTTGATATTTCTTTGTTAACTGTTGCATCAATGCTTGTAGGCTGTAATGTAACCACCAGCGACTTGCAGCACCTTGTGGCCATGTGGTTTCATCATCCAGGATATAAACAAAAATCAGAGGTGCTTTAGATTTTGCTGCTTCAAAAAGTGCTGGATTATCATGAATCCTAAGATCTTGTCTAAACCAGACGATAGATGGGTTAAGCGCTTTCATGGGGTTTCTTCTTTTAATGTCAAACCTTGTACGGAATCATGTAAATCATTTGTTGCAATGTGAACATAAATCATCGTGGTTGAAATATCAGAATGGCCCATGAGCGTTTTCACTTTTTCAATAGGACAGCCTGATTTGACTAAGTAGGTGCCATAGGAATGACGTAGCCAGTGGGCAGAGGCCTTGCGTAATTTTGAAGCGCGGTGTAATAACTTATGCGCACTTTCTTTGTCTTTTAAAGCTTCTTGCTCATATTGCCTTGCGCCTATTTCAAATGCATTTTTTAAGATCTGATCAATTCTGCGCCGATGAATGGGGGTTTTGCAATCTTGCGCTGGAATAAGTGGTGTTTGCTCTTCAAAGCTGGGCAATAAGGTTTCACAACCTAATGCTTTTCTAAAGGCAATTAAAGCATCTAAATATTCATCAACCACCACAATTTTTCGCATCTTTTCGCCTTTGCCAACAACTTTCAAAAACCATTCGTCTTCCAAGAGCACAAAATTGCCCATCGTATGATTCGTTAACTCAGCAAGACGTAAGCCAGTATAAAATAAGGTGAGGATAATATATTTTGCCCGAATGACTTGAAATGGCGTCAAGTTGTTTGTTTCTGACTGATGACTCAGCGCATCTAATACCGTATTGATTTCAACTCTTTCAAGCCATCTCTCTATACTTTGGGCTTGCTGACGTTTTTTGCGCCTTTTGGCCACACTGAGAGGATTTCCTTTGAGATATTGTGTTTGCACAAGATAGTTAAAAAAACTATCTATAATGCTCATGGTTTTTTTGATAGAGATGGGGGAAAGTTTATCTGCAAATGGACGCCAATCTGGGTTTATTTCGCCATTTTTAAGGCATTTGGCGCGCTTGTTTCCGCACCATATTTCGCTTGGGGCAGGGTTGGCTAAAAATTGTTGATAGGCAACGAGATCATCAAAACTCAGTGCGGAGATGGTTGTTTTTTGGATATGCGCACACCATAGCACTAAACGCTCTAGCTCTTTTAAATAGGTTTGATAGGTCAGTGTTTGTCCTTGGTAACCAATCAAAAATGATTGCAGTGCTTGGGCATCGTCGGTGGCTTTAAGCATGTTTGGGCCATCGTTTAAATTATATCCAGGTGTCGAACTCAATGCTTGGCTTAATAATCTGAAGTCTGTTGAGTTGTTTGACGCAAATAAGGGCGCAATAAACTTTTTGGCCATTTTTATACCATTATCAATTTCGCTGCTCGATGACTTTCTATTTTATCTATTTATATGCTACCTTCATACCGAGTTATACTTAATAAACTTAACTCGTAAATGCTGCACAAGGACGAGCTGCATGCTGCGATGGGAAATCATAATAGCGCTTTTTTTCTTAAGCTTTCCAGCTTATTTGTTGGCCCAAAGCCAAGATGAGAATCAATATCATATAGCACAGCAAGTGAAGGATGATATTGTTAGCGACATAAATAGTAAAAATTTTGATAATTTAACACAAAAATTAGCCGATAATGTTTTTATTATTTTAGAGAATGCTGCATTTTTTCATTCAAAAGAATC
>JBFXKR010000245.1:0-3889 GCA_050173595.1 Candidatus Berkiella sp. | reverse complement strand
GTGGCTTACAAAACAAACGATTTCCCTGGGGAGATGAGTTTAAACCTAATAACAAATTTATGGCCAACACTTTTCAAGGCGAGTTTCCTCATCATGCTGTTGCAGAAGATGGATATACTGGCACATCGCCTGTAAAAGCCTATCCTGCGAATGGTTATGGGCTCTATGATATGGTGGGTAATGTTTGGGAGTGGACCAATGATTGGTACCATGGCACCATTTATCAAGAAATATCTCAAAAGCCTATGTGTCATGACTCAAAAGGACCTGATCATAGCTTTGATCCAAATGATCCTTATGCTGCCAAGCGAGTAATCAAAGGGGGGTCATTTTTATGTCATGTTGATTATTGCGAGAGCTACCGCCCTAGCGCCAGAAGAGGCCAGACACCGGATACTGGGACATCTCATATTGGTTTTAGATTAGCCATGGATAAAGAGAGTAAATCTAAATCTATCAAACAATATTTTAAAGGGCTAATAAAACATGTTGAAAGCAACTAAATATTTTTCATTTTTACTGGTTAGTATATTATTTGGCATTTTATACATAACGCCATTACAGGCTAAAGATCCTTTACCCTCATGGCAAGAAGGTCAAACAAAACAAGCGATTATTGATTTTGTTCATAAAGTAATCAATAAAAATGATAAGGATTATGTACCATCCAGTGAACGTATTGCTGTTTTTGATAACGATGGTACCTTGTGGGTTGAGCACCCCATGTATGTTCAATTGGCTTTTGCCATGGATAGAGTCAAAACACTTGCCAAAGAAAATCCGCAGTGGAAAAACCAGCAGCCTTTCAAAGCCGTTTTAGAAAATGATATGAAAACCTTAGCATCGTTGGGTGAGAAAGGCGTTGTAGAATTAATCATGGCAACACATGCAGGCATGACGAATGAAGCATTTGAAGCAATTGTCCTAGATTGGCTCAAAACTGCGCGTCATCCTAAATATAAGGTTGCATACACAGAACTTGTTTATCAACCAATGTTAGAATTAATTAACTATTTACAAGAAAATGAATTTAAGACTTTTATTGTCTCTGGTGGTGGTATTGAATTTATGCGGCCTTGGTCACAAAAAATCTATGGTATTCCAAAAGAACAAGTTATTGGCAGCAGTATTAAGCTTAAATATGACGATAGTCATCCAAAACCACAAATGATACGTTTGCCAGAAGTCAATTTTATCGATGACAAAGAAGGAAAACCAATTGGTATTGAAATGTATATTGGAAAACGTCCGATTGCTGCTTTTGGTAACTCAGATGGTGATTATCAGATGTTAGCTTGGACTACAGCAGGCGATGGCGCCAGGCTCGGTATGCTTGTTCATCATGATGATGATAAACGTGAATATGCTTACAATAAAAACACATCTTTTGGAAAATTAGATAAAGCGAAAGAAGATGCAAAGCGACAGGGTTGGCATTTGATAAATATGAAAGAAGACTGGAAACGTATTTTCTCATTCGAATAATTATATCGTAAACCTAATGGCACTGCATATTGCTTATATTGAGTGTCACTAGTGCGTGTTACAATATTTCTCAACGGCTGCTTTGGTTTTGATAATTTCTTGTGTGCGTTGTTCATCCGTTAAAAAAACCACATTGCCTTTAGCATCTTGCAGTTTAATTCTCGGTTTAGATTCCATTTCTTGTAAATGCGTTTTGGCGCGCTCACAGTTGATTTTGAGGGCTTCAATTTCTTTTGGGTCCATGACTTGTTTTGTTTGCTCTTCACTCTTTTTAGGTTCTTCTTTTTTAGCTTCCACTTGGGGAGCTGTATTTTGTGTTTTAACAGGTGCAACATTGGGTTTGACTATTTTTGCATCCACATTACCTGGCTCTTGACCATAATGTGTTTCACCTTGAGCATCTTGCCATTCATAGACGGTTGCATTCGCGATCAATGGTAATAAACAAGTTGCCAATATTAAGCTTAATTTAGTGTTCATTTTCTTTATCCTTATTGTCAGAGTCTGTATTATCATCCTCTTTTATCACAACGAGTCGGTTTGCATTTGCGAAATCGATGATATTTGCATAAAGCTCAGGATGAATTTCTTTTAAGGCAGTATCCACTACGATACACCGATGCCCTTTGATAAAAGAGGGGCGAAGCAAAGGTGAGTAATAAATGCGCTGATTTTTAAAAGTAGACAAATTACCGCAAACACGCTCAGCCCAATCGGATGGCCGAAAAATTTTTCCTTCGGTTGTAATGCCTTCAATCATAATTTTTGGCGTTTTTACTTTTGCCATTTCAATGTTTTTCAATAAAATTGGGGTATACTGGAGAATGCCACTTATATAGTAGTATAAACGGAATTATATGCCTTCGTATTTTTAGGGTTAAATAACAAACTCAACCCCTCAAAACTATAATTAATATCAGTACAAAGTGAGCTAATCGAATGATGCCTGAACACAACGAACCGGAACAAACAGAAACACAACGAAGTAAAGGGATCTACCTGTTACCGAATTTATTTACAACAACAGCTTTGTTCGCAGGTTTTTATGCCATCGTTTCAGCAATGCGTGGCGATTTCGAAAAGGCTGCCATCGCTATTTTTATCGCAATGATTATGGATGGCATTGATGGTAGAGTGGCTAGGTTAACTAACACGCAAAGTGCCTTTGGTGCTGAGTATGATAGCTTATCCGACGTGGTTTCTTTTGGTGTTGCGCCTTCTTTGGTGGTTTATAGTTGGGGCTTATCCAGTTTGGGCAAGTTTGGATGGTTAGCCGCATTTTTCTATGCTGCTGCAACCGCATTAAGATTAGCGCGCTTTAACTCTCGAATTAGTAATGATGATAAGAGATGGTTTCAAGGATTGCCCAGCCCTTCTGCGGCTGGTTTAGTCGCCGCAATGGTTTGGGTAGCTCATGATTATGGCATGCCAGGTCATCGATTATGGATAATTGCTGCGATTGTGACTTTAATTACGGGCGCTTTGATGGTCAGTAACATTAAATACTATAGTTTTAAAGAAATTGATTTAAAAGGGCGTGTCCCTTTCGTCGCTGTTTTGGCTGTATTGATTGGATTTGTCTGTGTATCGATTGATCCACCCTTGATCTTAATTGTTATTTTTTCACTTTATGTACTTTCTGGCCCTATACTTTCTTTGCGAAAAATGTATAGCGCTTGGCGCCATAAGACGCACCTTAAATCAAATCAGGAAGACAAATGACCACGTTGCAAGAATATTGTCTTCACAAGATGGGGATCACGCAATGGCAATTAAAGCGAGATAACCCCACTCTAAAGCCATATTTATTGTTGCTTGATGAAACCTTGGATGATGCAAAAAAGCAATTACTACAAAGATTGTTACAGGCTTTAAAATGGGAAGGAAAAGCAAATATAGTCACTGTTTTTGAAAATGGCGATATAGCACCCAAAATAGCATCGGCTCAGAAAGTAGTGTTATTTGGCCAAGACTTAGCCCAAAGAAATATTGTTAACCAATCTCATGTTGTGGCCGTTCCAAGCATATCGCAAATGTTGGCTAATGTTGATGCAAAGAAGCAAGCATGGGCTGTTCTAAAAAAATTGATAAATGAGTAGGGCCACAAAAGTGGCCCCAAATCGCATATGAATAACTGATGTTAATGATCATGCCTTTCTTGAGTTTCATCTTCTAGCTCAAGTTCTTCCTCATCATCAATTTCGGCTTCATCATCGTCTTCTTCATCATCTTCTTCGTCTTAGTCACTTTCTTCTTCATCATCTTCATCAATAAGCGCGATATGATAAATTGTGACATTTTCGCCAAGTTCGTAAACGATATCACCAAAGCCAAAGCCTGAAAGAAAGAGTTGGTTTTCACCTTCTTCTTTAATGACAATATCTAAGGTTGCTTCTAATTCATC
>JBFXKR010000244.1:0-3904 GCA_050173595.1 Candidatus Berkiella sp. | reverse complement strand
AATGAAAGCCAACGCAGTATAAAAGCAAAATGCGAAAAGATAATTCGAAGCAGTTTGCTTTTAGACAAGGCGACAAACATTCGAATCAGCAGGCGTGTGTATGTGAATATGGCTGCTGTGAGAATGAAAGCCAACGCAGTATAAAAGCAAAATGTGAAAGGATAATTCGAAGCAGTTTGCTTTTAGACAAGGCGACAAACATTCGAATCAGCAGGAGTGTACATCCCAGTACATGACTGCTGTGAGAATGGAAGTCAACGCAGTGTATAAAAGCAAAATGCAAAGAATTATTGGCAGGCTGCGCAGATGCCGTAGAGATATAGACAATGCTCTGTAATCTTAAAACCCATTTTTTTGGCAATGGCATCTTGTCTTTGTTCTATCACGCTATCGACGAACTCTTCGACTTTTTCACATTTTACGCATACTAAATGATCATGGTGGGCACCACCATCGAGTTCAAACACGGCATGGCCTGAATCAAAACGATGTCGAATGACAAGGCCGGCAGCTTCAAACTGGGTGAGCACGCGATATACTGTGGCTAAGCCTACATCTTCACCCGATTCTAAAAGCTTTTTATAGACTTCTTCAGCACTAATATGGCGTTGTTCGGTATTTTCTAAAATGCTGAGAATTTTAAGGCGCGGCAATGTGACTTTAAGGCCTGCTTTTTTTAAATCTATATTATCAAGTTTTTCTTCTAACATAGAATGATTCTCATTTCTATTAGGTTGGCTAAGGCTACCATGACTGGGTCCCAAGCTAAAGGTTTTCTCTAAAAGGACAGGCAAGATTACTTTAGGGGACAGGCAATTCAAGGCGCCATCCTTGCTCACTGATTAGGGACATGTTAGCCTTGCCTCACTTTCTTCCTGGTTTTTAACATCAACTGAGTTTACCAAATAACAATATGAAAACCTTAGCATTACGATCTGCAAAACTGGCCCTATGTGGCTTCTTGGCGCTTTCTTTAAATGCTTGCTTTATTCGCCCTTATAAATTTGATTTAACACAAGGGAACCTAATCGATGCGCAGCAAATTGGGCAAATCCAACCTGGCATGAGCGAAGAGCAAGTGAAGTATGTCTTGGGAACACCCATGCTAGAAGACGTGTTTCATACCAATCGTTGGGATTATGTTTATTATGAAAAACCAAGCTATGGGAAAGTAAAACGCAGCCATCTTGCGATTTATTTCGATAGAGGCGTTGTTTCTGAAGTTATTCGCGATCCTTTACCACAGAACGTGGGTTAAGTTTTTTTTGTTTTGAAGCACGCACTGTCCTGGCGGCCATTGCACTCATGCGCAGTGGTCGATAAATTTCCACTCTATCTCCTTGCTCAACAACTGCATCAAGCGTTTTAATTTCGTTAAAAATACCGACTTGGTTTTGTTTAAGATCAATTTCAGGAAATAAACTTAAAATCCCTGACTGGACAATAGCTTGTTCAATCGTAGTGCCCTCATTTACTTGCAGTGAAATGATTTGATACTGAGATTGTGTTGCAAAAACCACTTCAATGTTAAGCAATGGCATTACAATAAACCTTCGCAGCACGCTGTGAAAAAGCTTGGACCATGGACTGTGCAATTTGAGCAAATACAGGACCTAAAGTGACGCCAAGGAATGGGTTTTGAAATTCAAAGCACACTTCAAAAGAGACTTTGGTACCAGCTAATTGTGGTTCAAAATGCCAAATTCCTTCAAGATGTTTGAAAGGACCTTGTTTAAGACGCATTTCAATGCGTTCATTTGGGATAAGACGGTTTAAAGTGGTAAAGGCTTTGCGAAGTGGGCCTTTGCTAATATGTAAGGTAGCCTCCATGTGCAAAGGAGATTGTTGCGCAATATGGGTGCTAGCGCACCAAGGCAAAAATGAAGGATATTGGGCCACATCATTCACTAAATCAAACATTTGCTGTGGGCTATAGGGCACATGTTCAACGCGTTGAATTCTCTTCATGTCCCCTCCAGTTCGCCAATTTATGGCCTATTATAGCTAGAGAGATTTATTTTTCACAGCGAAACCGTATAATGAATGGATTATGAGTAAGAAAAACAAGACCGATAACGCCAATACCATTGCGCAAAACCGCAAAGCCCGCTTTGAATATACCCTTGAAGAGACTTTTGAGGCCGGTATTGTACTCCAAGGTTGGGAAGTTAAAAGCCTGCGCGCTGGAAAAGGCGGTATTTCTGATAGTCATGTAATCATCAAAGGTGGCGAAGCATGGCTGCTCAATGCCGTAATTTCGCCGCTTAATTCAGCATCGACGCATATACACCCTGAAAACAGCCGAACCAGAAAGCTATTGCTGAATAAAAAAGAGCTTAAAAAGTTAATTGGTGCCGTTGAACGTAAAGGCTATACCATTGTTCCTATCACCATGTACTGGAAAAATGGTTTAGCAAAAATTTCCATTGCCATTGCGCAAGGTAAAAAGCTGTTTGATAAACGTGAAACTGAGAAACAACGGGACTGGGAACGTACACGTGCGCGTATTGTGAAGAAATAAAATTTAAGCACGCACCTACACAGACCATCTGCAAAAACTCCTATTTAATCAGCAACTTCTGCTTAGCTATATTGCTATTAGTTACTGACTAGTCTAAGATAAATGTTGGGGGCGACCTGGCTTCGACGCAGTTCTCGAACCCAAAGATGCATGCCGAGCACACAGTTTAATCTCGTAAATCTTAACTGTAACGTTTATAGTTGCAAACGATAACAACTACGCTGTAGCTGCCTAAAAAACAGCTTATGCCCTTCTACCTGCTGTGCTTGGACGGTAGAATAGAAGGTCGACTAAACAAGATCGCTGCTCACGCCTCCCTAGCACGAGTGGTTAAAAACAACTGGGATCGCTTTTCATAACCGCTCTGATCCGGGTATGACGAGTTAAATAAAAGATCAACGATAAGCATGTAGACCCTTTGGCATAGGCTCCGCGGACGCGGGTTCAATTCCCGCCGCCTCCATTAGATTTTGTTAGTTCGCCTTGCGAACGTTACAAAATCTTATGCCCTGCGAAGCTGAGCTTCTCTTTTAGCACTCCTTTCTCAGAACACATGGCTCATCTCTTTAAAATGACTTCGTTAAAATCTATTAGCGAAGCAGGGCCATGCTTTAATTGCGCTACGATTTTATTTAAAATATATCTTTCTTGTTCCATGGATGGATAGTTAAGATGTATGTCTATCTCTTACAAAGCCTCTCTTCTCCTGACCAAAAATACATTGGTTCAACACGCAATCTTAAAAAAAGGCTTGCCATGCATAATGATGGTAAATCCTATCACACAGCAAAATTTATTCCCTGGGAATTAACAAATGCTATTTGGTTTAAAAACAAGGCAAAAGCAAAAGAATTCGAAAAGTACATAAAACACGGTTCAGGCCATGCCTTTGCGCGTAAACATTTTTGGTAATGTTGGGCAAAATGGCCCAACCACCTTAATTCAATTTTAACTGCTATCTTCTTCATGTTTTTGCTAATGCGCCACTGAAAGCTCAAAGTTCTCTAGTAACAATTGATTTACCTCCGGAAAAGGATATGACCCAGATTGCCTTAGCATTTATTAAAGCTGCCGCTGAAGGGATCATTTCACCTGCCCTGATGTATCCCCATAAGTTTTTTATGAGAATAAATTACAGAATTTGAAGTAATTTTATAATTTTATGTGTCATTGCGAGCGTAGCGAAGCAATCCAGTCTCAAGAATAAATCATTTAATTTAAGATACTGGATTGCTTCCCCAAAGCTACGCTTTGGGTCGCAATTGTAAAGGTTACATAATTCGTTGACACGTTAGGCCAAATTTTTCGGGGGTCTGGCCATTCAAAGCCTGATGTGGCCTTAACTTATTGTAGAACAAAAGATATTTAAATAATTCATCTTTA
>JBFXKR010000243.1:0-3911 GCA_050173595.1 Candidatus Berkiella sp. | reverse complement strand
AGCCTCTTTTTGAGGTTTTTTTTTTGCCTCTGTGCCCGTCTTATCATTTTTGCTACTCTAATGCACAAAATGTATAAGGCACATCCAACCATGCAAAATCCAATTCTTGATTTTTGGCAAGCAAATCTTTGGCGATGCAAGCTTAATCACATTCAGCTCTCTTACAAGCCTTTTTTTGAATTCACAGAAAAGTCTGCTTTTGAAGAAAGTGTCTTGCAAAAAGAAAATGGTGCCAAGATTTGGGTTGCGCCAATTAATGCGCACTGCCAGCTAAATAACACTTATTGGATCCCCTTTTGGATCCCCTTACAAATAAATGAAAATAAATTGTGCTTATCTTTTTCATCGCTTCCTTGGATGCCGCCAGTGCATACCGAATCTTTTGGCATGAGTCCTTTTGCTGGGGCGGGTCACTTTGTCGATGAATTTTTGCGCTATGAATGGTTAGATGAAGATAAGCAACTTGCCGTCTCTTCTTGGCATGAAGGGTTGGCATTGATTGAACAATTACTAGATGAAATCAGTAATGGTAATTGGCAACAATGGCTCAAACAACAAAGCTGGCAAATTAACGATAAGTATATTGTCATTGATGAACAGCAACTCAATAACGACAAGTTTGCTGCAAATACTTTGTGTACGCATTATGCCTTTATGGATGAATTTGAAGCAAAGCATCAGTTATCTTTAACGCAAAGTTTTGCAAAGACGACACGGTTGTGTTCACAAAGCGACGAAAATCCTTTCTCAATAGAATCCTTTATTAGCGCTATCCACTGCATGTTATTAAAGCCGGGTGACATATTAGCCATACAAGCCGTTGTTGGTTCAGCTGTCGATAATTTTATGGATACGATAACTGAATCAAAAATAGTGCATGCTTATTTAAGCCAAGCAATCTTGCCATCGATTTTAAAATACAAGATGGGGCAATTATATCATTATCAATTTAAGCTTGATGAACAAAAGGCAGATGAAGTGAAATCGCTCATGAGCACTTTTGAACAAGGCTTAGCAAAAGTTGCTATCGTGATTGATATGCAAGATAAAATCAAAGAACAATATGAAGACAGTGACACTCAAGAAACCATTGAGCATTTACAGGCCCAAGATGAAATTTATGAAAAACAATTAATCAAATTGTTACAGCTGCAAATGGAATTTGTGAATAAGAAAAAAAGACATGCACTGGTTTCATGGCTATTGCCAAGCAAAAAAACAGCACAAAAAGATCTTAAAAAAATAGCAGATGAAATTGATGAGCCAGATATTGTCAGCCAAGAAACCTTAACCAGTGTGCTTTTCGAAAGAATTCGCCAAATTAAAGTGGCCCGCACTAAAATTCATCGAGAGTTGGCTGATTTGGTAGAGCAAAACACCAGTATCATCGGGGCTAAAAATCGTTGGCATGAATGGTTTAGGGAAAATATCAGCCAAGAAGAAGCTTCTTTTGAAGAGAGTATTATCTTAATGCAATCTTATTTTGCAGTTAAGACTCATGCGATTGGCTTGGTGCAAGGTCAATGGCAGGCAGTAGATGTTGTTCAAGAGAGTGATCTTCTATTTGTTCAGGATGCTCAACGATTATTGCCACAACAATTACTTGAGCCTTTTTCAAAGGCGCAAACCGTTGTTTGTTTGGGGGATAATCAAGATATCACAACCTTGCCTTTAATGAGCTGGACACCAGAAGAATGGGAGCTTGCTACTTTTAACTTAAATGATGAAATCACTGTAGAGCAACTTCAATACAAAGGTATGATGCTTAGTACTGGCAATGTTTTTAATGTAGCTTTGTCTAATAGTGCATATCAAGAAATTTATGATCATGGTGTGCAAATAGCTTCTTTAAGCCTTTCTTATGAAGAGCAAGCGCTTCAATATCATTCAATGAGCATGGTTTCAAAGAGTGGTATTAAAAACAACCAATACGTGAATGAAGCTCAAGCGGAATTTATTGTACAAAAGTTGCTAACAGGCGAGCTTGCAAAAGCACATGACATTACTGCTATTATCACTCCCTTTGTGTCGCAAAAAGAACTGATAGAGCGACATTTAAAAGCAAAAGAAATTGATTGTGAAGTTTACACTTTTGATAATTTGCCTTTCAAGCAATGGCAAAATATTATTTTCTCACCTGTTTATAGTGCAAAAGATCAACGTCCCTTTGTGTTTGATCAAGGAGAGAATATGCTCTATAGCCTAAAGCGGCGCGCTATAAATCATTTGTGGGTGATAGGTGATTTGGACATTTTTGACGCACGTATGCACAGCCCATCAGGAAACTTAGCGAAGAAATTATTTAAAACGACGGCATTTGCTCAGTAAAGTTCTTTGCGCCACCCAAAAACGCGAGCGCAATAGGGGCGGCGAGTGTGCCCAGGCTAATTTGAGTGGGCGTATAACCTTTCAGAGACTCATTAATAGATTGGATAAATGAGCTTAACATGAGGGTACACCTATGACTAGTAAAGAGGGGTTAATATGAGGCTGTTACGAAACCTTCTTATTTTCCGAATTTATTTTTTTTTGATAGCTAGACAAGGCTTTGAGCAAATCGGCATTGTCATCTGACTTAATAACATACTCGTTCATGCCAGCTTCCAAGCAGGTTTTTTTATCTTTCTCATCGGTGCTAGAGGTAAAAGCAATGATATGTATGTTAGATTTATCACTTTCTAATGCGCGAATGTGTGCTGTTGCCTCATAACCATTCATCTGTGGTAAAAACACATCCATGATTACAAGGTGATAATTTGAATGTAAAATAGCTTCTACAGCCTCTGTGCCACTACTAACTGAGTCAACCTCATATCCTTGGTTTTGTAGTAAGCGGGTAAGTAGCATTCGGGCCGTGCGGCTATTTTCGACGAGAAGTATTTTTAGGTGATTGTTTGATACATCCTGACTCATAACACATCCATGATATACTGTTCCAAATTCATAGATTCAGTGTACATGTTATGTAAGACTGGAGCTAGCTTAGATGGCCACTTAAAGGCTTGGGAGAGAAATGAGACTAAATAAAATTAAACTTGCCGGTTTTAAATCATTTGTTGATCCAACAACAATACAACTGATGAGCAATTTGACCGCAATTGCGGGCCCAAATGGTTGTGGTAAGTCTAATGTTATCGATGCCGTCAGATGGGTGATGGGGGAATCTTCTGCAAAACACCTTCGTGGGGGCGCCTTAACCGATGTGATTTTTAGTGGCTCTTCAGCACGTAAACCCGTGGGCCAAGCCACAGTTGAATTACTATTTGATAATACTGAAGGTAAACTTGGGGGCGAGTATGCCGCTTATTCGGAAATAGCTATCAAGCGCCAAGTTACCCGTGATGGCCAATCCACCTATTTTCTCAATGGTCAAAAGTGTCGTCGTCGAGACATCACAGACATATTTCTTGGCACAGGTCTTGGCCCTCGAAGTTACGCCATTATTGAGCAGGGCATGATTACTCGGGTCATTGAAGCCAAACCTGAGGATTTACGAAATTTCTTAGAAGAAGCTGCTGGGATCTCAAAATACAAAGAGCGTCGTAAAGAAACTGAGAATAGAATCCAACATACTTTAGACAACATTGCCAGGTTAAATGATATTCGTTCAGAGCTTGAAAACCAGCTAAATAAATTGAAGCGTCAGTCACAAGCGGCAGAACAATATAAAATCCTCAAAGCGCAAGAAAAAGAAAAGAGTGCCCAATTGGCAGCACTGGCATGGGAAAGATTAAACGATCAGATTCAGCAAGCAGATGCGAAGATAAGAGAGCTGACCGTAAAATTAGAAGAAGAGAATGCACATGCGCAGCACTTGAAAACGGATCAAGAAAAGCAGCGCATTGCTCAAACTGATGCGAATGAAGCGCTCAATGAAGTCCAAAAACGTTACTACGGTGTTGGCGGTGAGA
>JBFXKR010000242.1:0-3914 GCA_050173595.1 Candidatus Berkiella sp. | reverse complement strand
GATTCCATCATGAACGGGATCATCCATTAAGGTGGCCCCAATCGTACACATAAAATGTTCAGGAAGACTTGATTCTGAAATTTGCGCCTCGCCTTTTGCTTTGCGATTATTATTAATATGCTCTAGAAGTTCTTGATTACTTAACAACGATAAGTCTTCTTCCATCGCACTGTGATCTTCAGCATCATCTTGTTTAAAATCATAGCTTTGTTGGTCAACAATGGCATTATCTTTCGCAAATCTTTTCAATTCTTTACATGTCGTTCTGGTAATATAACCTTCTATTTTGCACTCTTTGCAAAAATTACAGAATTGATCGACTGTCATTTCTACCATGAATTCCTTAGCGTAAAAAGGTATTCTACTAAAATTACCGATTTGGTTTAACGCTGAACGAAATGAGTCGCTGTTAGTTTCCACGCTTAGGCAAATCCCACCCTGCGGCTCCAACGTTACTTCAAATTTTTTGAAATCGCGATTATCAGAACGTGTATTGGTAACCTTAATAACGCTCATCAGCCCATGACCATAGCTCACCTTTTTAAATTGATATTCAACTATTTGTGAAGGCAAATAAAAATGATTATTAAATTGGCCATCGACTAACCCTAAATCTAAAAAGTCACGGCGATATTTTTTATATAAAACTTCTACGTGCTTGTCTTCATTCGCTAAAGAACCCAAAAAGAAATTAATAACATCCATGTTCGAGGTTTTAATTGAAAACGTATTGTAACTATCACTTTCCAGATAGTTTTTTATCGATGAAGAACTTGTTCGCAAGCTTCTTAAGAGATCGCCATTCCTTGCTTTCACTACAATTTCATAATAGCCATCATCTTTGAGTAAGATATTGAGTTCTTGAACCTTCCCCAAAGGCGATTTATTGACAAACCGTTTGTGAACTAAAGCTGAATCTAAAACATCTTGCGATTGCCAAGTAAATCTTGATAACAACTCTGTTATTGTTGAAAAAAGAGTATTTCTTACGCGTGGGATAAAAATAGGAATTGCTGTTAAAGCGCCTAATACAGTGCCAACGCCAAAATAAAACAGCAGGGTGTTGTAAAATGATAGTGAGGTGATTGCGCTGTAAATCGCTGGGATAACATAGACTAAACCCATTGCGGCAAAACCAAATGTGCCTAAAACGACTGCTGCTCTGACAAGAGTTCTTAAGTTATTTGATCCCATTGTGTAAGTACCTTGAATCACAAATTGTTGCCAATTCTATTATCGAGCTAACTATTTTGCAATTATTTATTCAATTTGATTAGATGCAGATACACTCTTTTTGATGGTATTGCTCTCAATGCTTAGGGATGGCTGCCGATATAAAGTAAATCAATGATCTATTGGGGTGTGGCAAAATGAAAAAGAAAAAGGGTGAACCAAAAGAAATCACTTGGCCAATTTCCAGAGAAAAAGGCGAAACAGACCCTAAAAGTCACCACCAACAACCTAAAAGTCCAGGCAGCGATCACCATCACGACCATGATGATGAGCGCAATGAAGAAAGAAGACGCGTCTGGAAAGAAAAAAACGAACAAAATTCCCCTCCTAAACGGAAAAGGTAGAAGCTCATATCCCTTCTTCGCGTGAACATACACAAACCTAGCTGGGTAAAAATGTTAAGATAGCCCCCTGGCATTTTACATATAAGTTAAATTCACACTCATGCTAAAGAAATTTTTGATTTTGTTGCTGCTAATGATGCCGCAATGGCTTTTCGCTTATAAATCAATTGATGAATTACGTGTCAACACCATCACACCGCTTTCATCACTTGCTCATCTGAAGCAAAAACTACAAAAAAGAGACAGGATCTGCGAGCCTTACATCAATGAACTGGCCGTTGTTGTTGTGCCTTATCATGGTTTTGATAAAAAAGATCATAAGGGTGCTATTATCATTCATCGAGATCTTGCTAACGACGTTTTAGAAATCTTTCAAGCCTTGCATCAGCACAAGTTTGCTATTGAAAAAATTAAACCCTTTGGTAGCACTCAAAATGTGACGCTTTCTTATAATTGCCGCGTGGTAACGGATCAAAAGGGGATATTATCTCAACATAGTTATGGCCGTGCTATTGATATTAATCCCTTACAAAATCCCTATGTTAAAGGGAAACTCATTATCCCCCCTCAAGGGAAAAAATATATTAAGCGCACTGATCTTAAAGGCCAAATCAGCAAAGATAGCTTGGTGTATCAACTTTTCACAGAGCGCGGCTGGGATTGGGGTGGCGCTTGGTTTGATTTGTTTGATTATCAGCATTTTGAGAAAAGAGCGAATGGCGAGAAAAGAAACCCGTATGGCTACCAATAAGAGTAATTAGCCAAACTAACACACTTAAACGCTAGCATAATTTTAATGATGTAGTATGATAAGAACGCTCTTTTTTATCTAGAACTTACTAAGGAGTCTACAATGGCTAATAAAGAAAAAAAGTCACAAAAAGAAGCAAAGAAAGAACCAAAGTTGAGCCTTAAAGAAAAACGCGCTGCTAAAAAAGCGAAAAAGGACGGCAAGTAGTTCTAACTTATCTTCTAGAAGGCTTTGGGAAACCAAAGCCTTTTATTGCTAGCTGTCCCTTTAGCCCTTATACTCAGCTTCTCAAATAATTCAAAGTACCTATCTCATGGCAACAACCCGCATTATCCAAGTTTTACCCTATGATCCTACTTGGCCAAGCCTTTTTCAAACGCAAGCCCAAGCATTAGAAAAAGCATTAGGTGAGAATCTTATTAGCATTCATCATATTGGTAGCACCAGCGTCGAAGGCTTAAGCGCTAAACCGATTATCGATATCATCCCGCAAGTAAAAGATATTCTAGCGGTAGATAAATCGAATGAAGCCATGGCTGAGCTTGGATACACAGTTAAAGGCGAATATGGGATCCCTTTTCGCCGATTTTTCTCAAAACCACATTTTAATGTGCATGTGTTTGAACAAGGAAGTACTGAAATTGAGCGCCATTTGAACTTTACGGCATACCTTCGCGCACATCCGGTTTATTTAAAAGCTTATCAACAAGTCAAAGAAGATGCCGCACAAAAATATACCGATGATATCGTTGCTTATTGCAATGCCAAAGATGCACTTATTCAAGAAATAGATAACTTGGCAGGCCCTGCCTATTTGCGTGTAGTACAAACTTGTTTAGACAGTGAATGGGAAGCGTATCATCGTATTTACGAGGAGCAAGTGTTTAGAAAACAGAATAATTCTTATGACTCAAACGCTTACTTTTTCACAGACTCAAACCATCGCCACTTTATCTTGCGAAAAGGCTCGGATATGATTGGGATCTTACACCTTGAATTTGTGCGTAAAAAAAATGCCATCATTCATGCCCTGGCTTTAGCGGGCAATCATCAAAACAAAGAAAATGAAACCTTTTTATATGCGTTTGCTAAAAAATGGTTGCGTCATCAAGGGAAAATATTGATCTAGTTATTTCTTGAATCAAAGTGCGATTAGGAATGTGTATTCATCAACAGTTTTTCTGATAAAATTTGCAACACTTCCCTGTTTCAAAATAACCTCTGAGCTTTAACTCCTGACCATAGGTGACCACTGGCTTAAAAAAACACATCGCCACGCCAGGCGAATGGTGCTTTAATGTATTGTGCTGAAATGCTCTATCATAGGCAATTTGAGATGCACTCAGAACTATCATCAGTGCCAATAATGTTTTCATAGGCTTATATTTATCTACTAAAACAATATATTGACAGTGGAACTACTCATAAAGTTCACATTCCGCGTGTTTACACACTTTGTGCCGAATTGACTCATATTTAATGTAACCCAAGGCCTCCAAAAAGCGTGTCGTTGCCTCATATTTAAGGTAACCAGAGAACGGGAGGTTACACATGGGGCATCAGGAACGAAAAAGCTATCTTTTAGC